>NZ_LWFZ01000868.1:0-824 GCF_001635225.1 Oleiphilus sp. HI0086 | reverse complement strand
ACACTAAAAAGCTATTATCTTTTCTCGGTGTAGGCCGCAGGCCTCTCTGTGCCCTCTGTGGTGAATCTGCTTTTGCGTTTTGATCTTTAAGGGCTACTTCTCACTACTCCGAAATAACTTCTGCACTAAAACCTTCGAAATCTGACAAGTGCTTTTCAATTACTGAAATCACAATATCTAAATCGAGCGTTTGGTAATCATGCACTGCAATATTTCTTAAGCCAACCATTCGCTTCATCGCGCCAGAGATGTCGACCGTAATCAATTTTGCCCCTGCTAGAATATCGAAACTATCACGTGCCGACTGAGGTATTCCCAGCCGGTGCACGCGAATTAGATAATTTGCTATATCAATTGAGGCCTCACACGCTCTTTGAATATTCAATAAGACAGAATCTTGTTTGGTGTAATTTTGTTTAAACTCTGCCTCGCTAGTAAATTCCTCGCGAACTCGCTGCAAACACCGTTTTATTGTTGCGAGTTTATTCAGTATGACATCATCCATGCTTCATTCCTTTAAGCTGAGCGACAAAGTCAGCCATAATCGCTTCACGCCCCTCTTGTAAACGGCCATACATGCTGAGAACACGCGTTTCGAAAGGCATCGCAGCGTCACAAGCATCATACAGCAACTGACCTCGCTCTATAATTTGCACATTCAAAACCGTGGTCGATTGAAGCAAGTCAATCAAATCAACTTCTGCACAACAGGTATTTGCCAGGAGCTCTTTAAGCTCCCATAAGGTAGATACGGGTATTTTTTTCTCTGCCATGACTGCGATATCCCAGTCACTCGAAGGTCGAGCTTCATTAGTAGCTCTTGA
>NZ_LWFZ01000867.1:0-1436 GCF_001635225.1 Oleiphilus sp. HI0086 | reverse complement strand
GCGATGTCAGAAAGCGCTGCGATTTTTGCTAGCTCTTCAATCTGCTCATCATTTAATTCTGTTGTTGTATTGCCGCTTTCAAGGCCTAGTGTTTCTGGGATGCTAGCAACCAAAGAGGAGTCAGGTTGGAATTGTGGTGCTGGGAAGAATGTTTCAAGCCACTCGCCTGCGCCGTTTTTGCTACCGATACCAAGTCCTAGTGCAATTGTCATGGAATACTCCTAATTAAATAATATGTATAAGTTGTTTAAGATAAGGGGGAGACCCTGTACTCTTTATTTAGTCGTTTATCTCGAATAATTGGGCGTAGTTATCAGCCTTGAATCCAAGATGAATTTGATTGCCGATCTTTAAAACCGGACGCTTAATCATGGAATTATTACTCTGAATAAGAGAAATAGCTTTTGCGTTGTCGATATCGCTTTTGTCCTCATCGCTTAGCTTGCGCCAGGTTGTACCACGCTTATTGATTAGTTGATCCCAAGGCACCTGGCTAAGCCAATCTTCAAGGCTTTGCTCATCAATGGCTGTCTTCTTATAGTCTTGAAATTCAAAATCAATGTCATGCTCTTCCAGCCACGTTAGTGCCTTCTTCATGGTATCGCAGGCTTTAATTCCGTAGATTTTTACTGTGCTCATTGTTTTACCTTGTACAAAAACTATTTGTGGAAAGAGTGCTAAAGAGATTCAACGAATTCACGAATTCGAGTTGCCGCTTCGATGCACTCTTCTTCACTGGCAACCAAGGCCATTCTAATTCTATTTTTACCCGGGTTTAGATCATTAACGGTACGAGATAGATAGCTGCCCGGAAGCACGGTGACATGCTTTTGCTGATATAGCTTTTGAGCAAACTCTTCATCCGATATCGGTGTCTCTGGCCAAAGGTAGAAGCTCGCATCACTTTGCTTGATGTTCAGTACCGGGCTTAAAATTTCAAGAACTGCCTCGAACTTTCGTTTGTAGGCTTTACGGTTCTCTTGTACGTGAGCTTCATCGTTCCAGGCTTCAATGCTTGCTAACTGGTGTTGAATCGGCATTGCGCAGCCGTGATAAGTTCGGTATTTCAAGAAGCCTTTTAACAAGTCTGCATCACCTGCAACAAATCCTGAGCGTAGGCCGGGCAGGTTTGAGCGCTTTGACAAGCTATGAAAGACAATACAACGCTTATAATCATCTCTTCCTATTTCGGCGCAGACCTCTAGCAAACCAGTCGGAGCTTGGTCTTCATCGCAATAGATCTCCGAATAGCATTCGTCCGATGCAATAATGAAGTCATGCTTGTCGGCTAGTTTTATGAGCTTTTTAAGCGTTTCAGCGGGCGTGACAGCGCCTGTCGGGTTGCCCGGAGAGCACATGAACAGAATCTGGCAGCGGTCCCAGGTACTATCGGCGACAGAGTCGTAGTCGGGAATGAACTGGGAGCTCTCAAGTGT
>NZ_LWFZ01000866.1:0-5126 GCF_001635225.1 Oleiphilus sp. HI0086 | reverse complement strand
GGTACTATCAATGTGATTTCCCAAGACCCAAGCTTAAGAGAAGGTTATACCGTCAAAACTGAAGCTGGTGCGCATGGCTTTTATCGTTTAGGCCTAGCAGGAAGCGCAAGCTTGAGTGATGACTCTTCAGTCGGCATTGATATATCGCATAGCGAAAACGATGGCTGGCGAGACCATACTCGCTCAAAACGAAGTGAAGCGAATATTACGCATTTTGTTTCCTTGAATGACAACAATAGCCTGAAAACAGTCTTTGCAATAAACACTACTGAGGCTGATCAGGCCGGTAGTTTAATTGGTTTGGATGCGCTGAAAAACGATACAGAATCGGTGGGTGATATAGAAGCTGCACTAGCTACCGGGATGGATATTCAGCGAAAATTTGATTTTGCCCGTTTGAGTACAGAATGGACGCACTTACTTAATGACGAGATTGAACTGAGTACCATTGCGTACTTGAGAACAAACCGGAACCAGTATGTAGCAACTTGGCAGGGAAACCTTCCTGAGAATGATAGCCAGCAAAAAACGCTTGGCCTCATGTTCAAAGCCGACTATAGCCTAGATAGCCTCCGCTGGACTTTTGGAGCCGACCTTGAATATACCAAGTCTAGTCGAAGCTATGAGCAAACCTTTGACTATGTGCCCAGTGGCTGGGGAAGTAGTGTCGCTGAGGGCTCTATTTATGACTACGACGTGAATTACTTCGCCGTGTCACCCTATACCAGTGCTGCATTTAGTGTTACTGATCACTTAACAGTAGAAGCCGGCCTTCGCTACGACTCCAGCCGTTTTGATTACACGAATAATCTATCTGACGGGCAATATGCATCGTCGAGTTATGCGCGGGCATCGAGCGATAATGACCCTTCATTCAATCACTTAAGTCCTAAACTGAGTTTTAGTTTCCGTCTTGATGATAGTCAGAATATCTATGTTCGCTATGCAAACGGTTTCCGAATACCGCAAGCTTCTCGCTTGTATGCGCTTACAACTGACAATATTGATTTTGATTTAGACCCGGAAGTCAGTGATACCTATGAACTGGGTTATAAGTTGGCAACCACAAATCAGCGTCTCGATTTATCGTTGTATTACATGACGATTGATGACTCAATTGTTCGACGAGAAAACATTGATGGAGATCGTTACTACGAAAATGGTGGCGAGACCACGCATCAGGGGGCAGAGTTATCAATACTACAGACCTTAACAGAGGAATTATCCGCACGATTGGCTTATAGCTACTCGGAGCACGAGTATGTGAACGATGAAGATTATGGCGATAACGAGCAAGCTGAGGCGCCTAACAGTTTGGCTAACTTACGTTTGAACTATTCTCCTCAAAAGGTGCAGGGTTTGACGACTTCATTGGAGCTTGAGCATATTGGTGAGTATTGGATGGATGACAATAACACTAAAAAATATGGCGGCTATACGGTTACACACTTAAAAGCACTATATAAAATTTCTGAACAGCTCAAATTGAGCGCTAAGATTAATAACCTGTCGAATAAAGTGTATGCGGAAAATGCCAGCTTCAGTTACGGCAAAGAGAAGTATACACCAGGGGCTCCGCGTCAGTTATTCGCAGGTATTGAGTATCGGTTTTAAGACATGATGACTAAAGAACGCTCAGGTATTTTTTTCATACTGTGCCTTTTGCTTGCACTCTTATTGACCTGCAACCAAGATGCAGAGGCAGCAAAAAAGCATGGAGCAATGAAAAACAGTTTGCTGCCTGAGTGTCAAGGTATGGCACTTCCATCTGTGCATTGTGGACGCGCTCCATCGTATGCCGAGGGTAAGGATAAAGTGTATGTGGTCTTCTCTCAGAATGGCCATATCTACTTATCTTCATCATCAGATGAAGGGCGCAGCTATACGCCTCCTATTGCTGTTAATCGGCGACCTGAAGCGATTTATGATGATGGCGAGAATAGGCCAAAGATCCTGTTGGGAAAACAACAAGAGATCTTTATCTCATGGACGCATAAGACGCCTGGGCGCTATTCGGGGGATGTGCGTTTTGCTCGTTCACTCGATGGCGGTCAAAATTTTTCTGAACCGATTACGATCAACAATGACAAAGCACTAATCGGTCATCGTTTTGATGCGATGCTGATGGATGGTACAGGGCGTTTATATTTATTCTGGATTGATAAACGAGATAAAAAAGCCGCTCGTGACAGGAATCAAGACTACTTAGGGGGATCGATATATTTCACCTACTCTGACGATGTAGGCGCTAGCTTTCAGCCCGATAAAAAGTGGGTTGATCATAGTTGTGAATGTTGTCGTTTGGCCCTAGCAAATGATTCGAACCAAGATGTAGCGATCTTATGGCGGCATGTATTCCCAGGCAGCATTCGAGACCATGCTATTGCCTATGTCAAAGACTGGAAGTCTATGCAGAACGCTCATCCAGCTAAAGCGGCTATAGATAACTGGGTGATTGAAGGCTGTCCTCACCATGGTCCTGATATGTCTTTTGATCGTGATGACCGCGCACATATTGTCTGGTTTACACAAGGGGATAAACATAAAGGTTTGGTGTACGGTCGCTATAACTTTTCTGAAGGAAGGGCCTTAGACACAATTTCGATTGATTCACTCCCAGGTGCGAGTCGTCCACAGGTCATAGTGCAAGATTCGAATGTGTTCCTACTATGGAAACGCTACAACGGACAAGGTCTCGATTTGATCTTACGTCAGTCCGTGAACTTAGGAAAAGACTGGCTAAAAGAAAAGGTAATCGCAAGTACCACTCATGACTCAGATCACCCTGACCTGATTGAAGTGAAGGGCCGAATTCATGCTATGTGGCATACACAGGCTGAAGGCTTACGCTGGATTAGGGTAGAGTAATGATAAGCGTGAAAAAACTAGCTGTGTTTATATGGGGTTTAATAGTTATAGGGTGGAGCGCTTCGCTTCAGGCAAATGCGAATATAAAGCCCTTTTCAGCGGATAGTCTGATTGCCATTGAAGAATCTCGTAAGGGAGAGGCATTTATATTACTGCTATGGTCAATCGAGTGTCCTCCTTGTCTAAAAGAATTAAAACTTCTAAAGGAATTAACAGGGCAAGGCCTGAATAAGCACTTGTTGCTAGTTTCAACGGACGATATGGAATACCAGACAGATATTGAAGCTTTAATAGCAAACGAAGCGCTCTTTGAGTATGAGCATTGGCTTTTCAATGGCGATTTACCTGAACGTCTTCGCTATAACATCGATCCAGGCTGGTATGGTGAATTGCCCAGAGCCTATATTTACTCCGCTCGCGGGCAGCGGGTTGCACATAGCGGCATGTCGACAAAAGCAATGTTGGAACAGTGGTTGGCTTTAATTCATGCGAACTCTGCACCGGAAAGTACCGATTCACCATGACAACTTCCAAGCCTATACGTATTACCGTTATCGTGTCAGTGCTTGTTCATTGCGGAATGATGTTGGCCGTTTTTCTTACCGTGTCTGGTGGTGTTAGCCTAGATACTGTTAATGTGGATAAGCCATTGCTGCGTCCAGCGCTTGTGATTAGTCATCACCATGTTGCTGCAAAGCCAAAGCCAAAGCCAAAGCCAGAGCCAGAGCCAGAGCCAAAGCCAGAAAATCGATCAGAGAATGAACACTTTAGCTTTCCATCTGAAACCGTTTTGCAAGCGCAAAGCCTGGGTTTAGAAGGTGAATCGATACTTGCCTATAAACAGGAGCTGTTTAAGCTTATTGAGGCACAGAAATTTTATCCGAAGCGCCTCAAAAGAATGCGTAGAGAGGGTGAGGTGACGATTGAATTCACGCTCTTGGCAAATGGCGATTTAAAAGTCATTAAAGTCATCGACTCGCGTGGACATAAACTCTTCAAACAAGCTTCACTGGCAGCGCTAAAGAAGGTCGACACTTTCCCACCTTTTCCAAAAGAGTCTACCCGTGCAGAGTGGACCTTTACGGTCGCACTAAACTACAGCCTTCGAATGTAGCGTAGAAGGAGGCTGCCCAAAACGCTTCTGCTTAACCGCTTTCATTGTAGGGTTTAAAAATCTTACAAAATAGCTGTCTTTGAACTACACTCAATAGGGTTTATTTAGCGGCCTTATCAGGGACAGGGGGCTGAACAGAATTCTGTTGAATAGTCGCCTCTGGTTTACGCTCGGTGCGATGTAGTTTGAGATGTACAGGGTAGGTATGGCTTCAAATCTTTTCTCATTTGATTCAATTGCTTTACGGCTGCTAAAGCGCATTTTTCTTATCTATTTCAGCATTACGCTTATCATGACGTTTGCTCATGCTTATTCGGAATACCATCATACAAAAGATGTGGTGAAATCTGAGTTGAAGGAAATCGAAGGAACCTTTACACCCGCGCTCCGCACTGCACTTTGGGCGGTCAATGAGAAACAACTTTCTTCTATTGCTAACGGAATTCTTCAGTTGCCCTTCGTGACGGGTTTGAAAATTGAGAACGGAAAAGGAGAGTCCCTTATTCCTGGAAGTCTAAATGTAGGGGAGGTTGATGCAGGCAGCTTTGAATATAGCTTCGACATTCTGCAAAACACCCTGAACGATCAGTACGTTTATTTGGCAAAAGTAACCTTTTTGTCTGATAGTCAGGTGGTATTTGATCGTGTGAAATTCGGCTTCTTAATTATTGCAATTAATGCTTTGATGAAAAGTATTATTCTTTGGTGCCTGTTTTTATGGGTCTTTAAAGTAATGCTCTATAAACCTATGCAAAAGTTTGTAGGTGAATTGCATAGTATGGATTTTGATAGTCTTGATAAACGTCGTCTTAACCTTGGCCTGGAACATGATGATGAGCTACAGTCTCTAGAGAATAGCTATAACCAGATGCTCGAAACCTTACAGCAACAGAAGCAGGAATTTGTTGATGCGCAGCAAAGCTACCATCGAGAGTTAGAGCGGAAAGTTCATGAGAGAACTCACGAACTGGAGTTGGCGAATCAGCAGCTAAGTTTTTATGCGAGTACCGACCCGCTTACCTCAATCTATAATCGTCGAAAGTTCTTTGTTCTGGCTGAAAAATATCGGGCTTTAGCCTTGCGCAATAAGCATCCCTTATCCCTTCTGGCTTTGGATTTGGACCACTTTAAGCATATCAATGAC
>NZ_LWFZ01000865.1:0-1058 GCF_001635225.1 Oleiphilus sp. HI0086 | reverse complement strand
ACGTGCCCGTCGCCAGCCTAGCCGTCCTGTTTGCGCTGTACTTTTCTCAAGGCCTTCCTTCGGGAGTGCTAGCTCATGCTTTTCCGGCCATTATGCGAGACCAGGGCGTGTCGCTGGAATATATCGGACTGATCAAACTCCTTGCCTTGCCATGGGCTTTAAAGTTTATTTGGGCTCCCTATGTTGATCGTATCGGTTGGGCTCGTATAGGCGTGCATCGAACCTGGATAGTAGCGATGCAGTTATTGCTTGTCGGATTGCTCTTATTAGCTTCTATGTCTAACTATGAAAGCTTGTTTGGCCCCTTGATTGTTATTTTTCTCATCGGAATTCTACTGGTGAATACCTCGGCCGCGACTCAGGATATTGCAACCGACGGTTTGGCTGTGAAAGTTCTAGCAGAGCGTTTCAGGGGAATCGGAAACAGTGTCCAGGTAACAGGTTTTAAGTTGGGAATGATTTTAAGTGGTAGCGGCTTGTTACTAGGGATAGACCACTTTGGTTGGAGTCTGAGTATGCAGCTTATGGCCTTGTTGTTAGTTCTACTAATGTTGCCAATCTTCACTGGAGCTATCCCTGTTTACCCAAAGGTGACCAATAACTTTGATGCAGGTGTTGCTGATAAAGGCATGGCTAGGGCATTGCCTCTAACTGTCTATAAGGGCTTTTTTAAGCGTTCAAATATGCTTGCTTGGGTATTGGTGCTAATCACCTATAAACTGGCAGACTCCTTAGGCTCGGTAATGATCAAGCCCTTGCTGATCGATAGTGGCTTCTCGCTAGGGGACTTGGCAACGATCACTTTATGGTCTTCTATTGCGGGTTTGCTGGGGGCTGCTTTAGGCGGGTATTTATACCTTCGTCTGGGGGCAAAGAATATGATGCTTATTGCTGGCTTGGCCCAGGCTGTGGGAATTGCTCTCTATACGCTAGTGGACCTGCACTGGGTTGGGATTCTTGGGGTCTATGGTCTAAGTATATTCGAGCAAGCAGTCGACGGCATGTCTACAGTAGCCCTTTTCTCGCTGATGATGGCGCAATGTCGTTCCGGACATGAA
>NZ_LWFZ01000864.1:0-2060 GCF_001635225.1 Oleiphilus sp. HI0086 | reverse complement strand
TCCGGTGTCGCGACAGGGCCAATCTCTTTTCTCACCCATTGCTTCAAGGTGTCTTTGAGCGCGTCATTTAGGTCAATGTCATGGTCATGCATCATACTGACATAGACATAAATACCTTGGCCTTTAATATCGTGAGGGTAGCCAACAACAGCGGCTTCGGCAACATCTGGGTGAGCCACTAATGCACTTTCGATTTCAGCGGTGCCCATTCTGTGCCCCGAAATATTCAAGACATCATCAACACGACCGGTAATCCAGTAATAACCATCTTCATCGCGACGCGCACCATCACCTGTGAAGTACATACCTTCATAGGTACTAAAGTAGGTCTGGATAAAGCGTTCATGGTCGCCGTAGACAGTACGCATCTGCCCAGGCCAGCTATCCAGCATAACTAAATTACCTTCAGCTGCACCTTCCAGAATATTGCCTTCATTGTCGACAATCGCAGGTTTAACACCGAATAGAGGGCGTGTCGCCGAGCCAGGCTTTAATTCCGTGGCGCCAGGCAAAGGAGAAATCAGCACCCCACCCGTCTCGGTCTGCCACCAAGTATCGACAATCGGGCACTTTTCTTTACCTACTACACGGTGATACCAGTCCCAGGCTTCTGGGTTGATTGGTTCACCCACGCTTCCCAGCAAACGCAAGCTTGATAGGTCGCATTTTTCAACATAGGCATCGCCTTCTGCCATCAAGGCTCGAATTGCGGTCGGCGCAGTGTAGATAACGTTAATCTTATGCTTTTCAACAATCTGCCAAAAACGCGAAAAATCAGGGTAGTTCGGCACACCTTCATACATAACATTCACAGCACCATTCGCTAGCGGCCCATAAAGCATGTAAGTGTGGCCGGTGATCCAACCAAAATCAGCTGTACACCAGTAAACATCATTTTCCTGATAATCAAAAACAACTTCATGCGTCAGCGAGGCATAGACCATGTAACCGCCAGTCGTATGAAGAACACCTTTAGGCTTACCCGTCGAACCAGAGGTATAAAGCATAAAGAGCGGGTCTTCGGCATTCATTGGCTCAGGTTCACACTCACTCGAAGCACCTGCCAAAAGTTCATGATACCAAAGGTCTCGACCCTCGACCCAATTAACATCATTGCCGGTGCGTTTTAACACAAAGACATTTTCAACCGTCGTGACCGCATCGGTTTCAATCGCTGCATCGACATTTTTCTTTAGAGGAATCGCTTTGGCACCACGTACGCCTTCATCAGCCGTCACGACCCATTTCGCTGCACCGTCAGCGATACGAGCAGCCAAGGCTTCAGGAGAAAAACCACCAAACACAACAGAATGAATGGCACCAATACGAGCACAGGCCAACATCGCTACAGCGGTTTCAGGAACATTAGGCATATAGATAGTGACAATGTCGCCCTTTTTTACACCTGTTTGTCGCATGGCGTTGGCAAACTTACACGTTTCTTCGTACAGCTCTCGATAGGAAATATGCTTAGAAGAATCTAGCTCATCTCCCTCAAAGATAACTGCAGTCTGTTCACCACGCTCAGCCAAGTGGCGATCTAGACAATTTACCGAAGCATTCAAGACACCGTCGTAATACCAGCGAATATGCAAATCATTAGAAGAAAACGATACATCTTTTACCTGGGAATAAGGTTTGATCCATTCAAGGCGCTTTCCCTGCTCTGCCCAGAACGATTCATTGTCATCCTGCGACTGCTGATAAAGCGCTTGATAACGGTCTTGATCGATATTAGTGCGGGCTTTAGCCTGCGCGTGAATGGGATAAACTTTTTGATTACTCATGAGATGTCTCCGGTCCTTGTAGAGCCTCACTATTCAGAGTCTCTTTTTATTCTTTATGAGTCACCGGAAGAGTCGACTAAAGACGCATACTTGATTGATTCTAATAAACTTTCCAGTGGTATATCTTCAGCTGAGGAGCGAATTGCTCGCGCTAGAACTTGTTGATCACCAAAACCAGAAGCGTCATAACGGGCTTTGGATTGTCTGAGCTTTATCGACTGGCGGTATTCATCCAAACCGATGCGTTCATAATCAGACAATAACAATTGTTTT
>NZ_LWFZ01000863.1:0-1374 GCF_001635225.1 Oleiphilus sp. HI0086 | reverse complement strand
TTATGCAAAGGGTGGTGATATAGACATACTCGTGGTGTCAAAGCACGATATCGACGAACTCGTATTCGTTGCGGCTAAAATAAGCACGCAAGTATCTCGCTTGTTTCATGGGCGTAAAACCGATGTGATACTTCAAACACCAAGTGTAGAGCTTTCGCCAATACATACCATAGCAAAAGAAACCGGGATTAAGTTATGACCCTAGATCAAGGTCAGTTAGAAAGGCTACGGTATCTGTGCCGAATCCTGTCAAAAGAAATTACTCATCTACAATACTCTGAAGGAAAGCTATTTGCAGGTGGTTTTGACGAGGAAAAGGCGGCGCAGTTAGATACTAACCCTGACTTGGCTGAGGTGCTCGAGGCCTATGTGGGGCGCTTCTGCCGCCTGCAAGATACGGTTGGTGATAAGTTGTTGGTTGCATGGCTCAAGGCTACGCAAGAAAAAGTAGGTGTCGCGATCGATAATCTGGATAGAGCTGAAAAGCTTGGCTATTTGGAAAGCAGTGATACGTGGTTAGAGCTAAGAAGAATTCGGAATCAAATGATTCACGAATACATTGAAGATGCAGGGCAGCTTAGCCAAGCAATTAATCTGTCAAAAGATAATATTCCCCTAATAGTGAACTTTGCTCAAAAGCTAATTAGTGATCTTCAGGGCAGATTTGATATTTGAGTAAAGCTGACACTTTCTCTGTGCAGCAAGCGCTCTGTGTCCTCTATGGTTCATCGGTTTATCCCTTAATTAAGATCAAAACATAAAAGACGGTTCACCACCGAGGACACAGAGCGGCCTGCGGCCTACACAGAGAAAAGATAAAAGCTTTTTTAGATGTGTCTCAATCCCTTCCTCGGTGCAGCGAAGCGCCCGGTGTCCTCGGTGGTTCATCGGTTTATCCCTTAATTAAAGATCAAAACATAAAAGACGGTTTACCACAGAGGGTACAGAGCGGCCTGAGGCCTGCACCGAGAAAAGAAAGCGTTTTCTTAAAAGCGCCTTAAGCACGCTCTCAGTATTTCCCTGTTATACTGACAACACTAAGAATTGTTGAGGGTAGGCTGTGCGGCTAAGTTCATTTCAAGTATCAAAAATTAAAGAATCTGTAGAGGCAGTTTTAGGCGCTGAGGCAGAGGTGATTCTTTTTGGTTCACGAGTAGATGACTCCGCAAAGGGGGGGGATATCGACCTTTTTGTTGAGACGGCGCGACAAATTGAAAATAGGGCGTCGGCCGCTGCTCGAATCGCGGCAAAAATTCAGATGGCAATCGGCGATCAAAAAATAGATGTGATTTTGGTGGATGCACTAACGCCGTATCAAACTATTCATAAGCAAGCTAAAGCGCAAGGAATAGCGCTCTAAATAAAAAATAGAGA
>NZ_LWFZ01000862.1:0-5954 GCF_001635225.1 Oleiphilus sp. HI0086 | reverse complement strand
TAATAGGAACTTTAGTTAACTAGTGTCTATTAAGGCTAATCTAAACACCTGATTTAACAAGTTAAGTATTCAATATGTTACAAAAAACCAAGAAAAGGAAAAAAACTGTAAAATGTCGGGGAATCCCTACCTATCCTTTGATATCATTACACGATAGGTCGGGACTCCCCTGCTTTCATTCAGGAAAACTTATGAACCAGCTGTTTGTTAACAACCTCAGTGTTATCGATTTCTCTTACTATGACTTTCAACGCGGGATACTCGGTGAAAGCTGGATCGTGGACATAGTGCTTAGTGGTGAGCTGGATGATCAGGGAATGGTCTTTGACTTCGGTCATGTAAAAAAGCAGATTAAGCAAATAATCGATGAAGAACTCGATCACCGCTTTGTGATATCAGCACAAGCCAAAAACCTTGAAGTAAAACAAGATAAAGGTGTGTGTGAGCTAAATTGGAAAAACGTCATGGGGTCTTATCAACACATATCCCCGGAATCAGCGGTGCTAGTACTTGATGTAAAAACCATCAATACTAAAACCGTTGCAGCTTATCTCGAAACAATAATTCTTAATGCCCTTCCTGACAATGTCAGTAAGGTCGAACTTTCTCTTAGTGAGGAGCACATTGACGGTGCTTATTACCACTATAGCCACGGCCTCAAAAAACATGACGGCAACTGCCAGAGAATCGTTCACGGTCACCGTTCAAAAATTGAGATATTTGAAAACCACCAACGAAATTTCGACTTAGAAGACTATTGGGCGGCTTGCTTCCGAAATATTTATATAGGTACGCAAGAAGATATTGTCGAGGAGTTTGATATTGACGGTAAAGCGCACGTAACGTTTGCCTATAGAGCACAACAAGGTAAGTTTAGTGTTACGCTCCCTGCCAAACGTGTCTACTTAATTGATAGCGACTCAACTGTTGAGTTAATTGCTCAACATGTCGCCCTACGCTGTAAAGAAATGAAGCCCGCCAACCATTATCGCGTCAATGCCTACGAAGGCGTCGGAAAAGGCTCTATTGCTGTTTCCAAATAAAGACACGCCCCTTACATAATTCGTCGGAAAGTTAGATTAATTCGCTCTGCAACCTCGCGTCGAGTTTTTGGCGCCTGGTGTAACCAATTCTTTTGCACGCCGGATTTCATTAGCAATAAAGAACCGTGCTCAAGCTCCAGCTGATATTTTTCTCCCTCTTTCCTTTTGTGTTTTAGCTGGAAGTAGCGACTTTGACCAAAGCTAAGTGAAGCGATAATCGGGTCAGGGCCTAAGCTTGATTCGTCATCACTATGCCAGGATACGCTGTCTTGACCATTACGGTAGCGGTTGACCAAGACACCATTGAATATTTCACCCGTACGCTGCTCTACCAAGATCTTTATATTTTGCAATAAGGGCGTCCAGTTTTTCGGCTTTGCAGCGATCCCAGAATAGCTGTAAGAGATGTTAGGATCACCATACCATGCACTGAGCCGCGGTATTGGGCGCTCGACACCATACATTTGAATATACTCTTGCTGCCATTCGATATCGCAAAGCAAAGACTTAAATAAGCTGTCAGCTTCACTGCGAGAATAAAAGTGACGGTAATAACTTAAGGCCCCACCATCTAAGCCAATATCAATTGCTTCGGGGTAAGCGTGAGCACTAGTTTCAAATAGATCTTCTGTCATCGATATATTATGAAGCTAAGACACAAAAAAAGGGAAGCTCTATGCTTCCCTTTTATAGATAAACCAACTCAGGCCAAATCAGTTTATTATATTGTCGCGTTGACTGCGCTTCTATTTATACTCCGTAACTACAGCTAGCAGCTTAGGCTACGTCTTGCGCTGATTTCATTTTTGCTTTCATTTCCTCACGAAACACTTCGATTGGGTCATCATGCAACCGGTGTGGATCCATATCGTGCTTCATTGTCCANATCATATAATCTAATAACTCTTGCTGTGCTTTTTCTTGTGCTTTACGTGCGCTACGGATATTTACAACATTTGATGTTTCAGTCTTTTCCACCATTTGTACTTCGTTGTTAGTTGCGAACATATTTATCACCCGTCAATTTAATCTGCTAATTAATCAATTTTTTGTATTTGTACTTCTCTTTGAAGTACATTTTTATTTAGTTGATTCACATTAAGCGATTAGCATGCCAACTTCATAAATAACTTTGATTACTTTTTATTTTCTTATTATATTCAATACCTTATACACAAACATATTTCACTTAAAAGTCTCGAGTACGGATTTCGTCAAACATAATACCTACTAACACCCAGTAAACGTCAAAAATCCATCAGGCAGATTTGATCTGCTAATCCCCCTCCTTTATGAGCCTCTAAAAAACAAATTTAACTGAGTATCGGCAGAGAAAAACACATAGAACAACTACAGTAGACAAGTAAATAGCCCGAAAAAGACTGAGAGAAAGTAACAATGGCTATACTCAACTTTCTACAGGCGAAAAAAAACCTCGATATCAAATTGATATCGAGGTTTTTTATATGGCGTCCCCTAGGGGAGTCGAACCCCTGTTACCGCCGTGAAAGGGCGGTGTCCTAGGCCTCTAGACGAAGGGGACAGTAAACTGTCCTGAATGATTTGGTGGAGCCATGCGGGATCGAACCGCAGACCTCAACGCTGCCAGCGTCGCGCTCTCCCAGCTGAGCTATGGCCCCGCACTGGTGTGCTGTGCATCATTCAACGGGGGCGTATATTATTGAAGTCTCCCCCCCGAGTCAAGACTATTTTTACACTTCTTTTAACTTTTTGATTTCTGCGCTAAGCGATTGATATTCCTTCTCTACTCGCTTGGTTTCTTTCTTGGAAAAGCCACCCAATATGCTAACAGCATGACGCAGCCTGGCACGACTCATATCTGGCCCTAAAAGCGCCATAGAATCGACTACTGACCAAGAGTTTGGTGTACCAGCAATAGCGATAAAGATTGGCTGCATGCAATCACCTATCTTAAACTCCATCACCTTGGACAAAGCCTTAATCTCGGCAAAGATATTATCTTTGTTCCAATCACGTAATGATTCCAATTGCCACAAAGCAAACTGCAACACGCGTTTAACTTGCCCTTCTTCTAGTTTTTTATGCGCAAAATCTGCAGCCTGTAATTCCAGCATACCTGAAAACATAAAGGTGCTTAATGGTGCGATGTCAGCAAAGGTCGATACACGCCCCTGTACATGCTCAACCAAAGGTTTAAGGTTTGCCTCGTTGAATGCCCAAGCTTGAGCGCGCGCCATAAATTCGTCAGCACTTAGATTTTCACGAATCCACACGCCATTCAACCAGCTTAGCTTTTCGACGTCGAAAATCGGTCCACCAAGCGAAACACGTTTAATATCGAAGTTCTCAATCATTTCCTGTAGTGTAAATTTCTCACGCTCATCAGGCATAGACCAACCCATTCGCCCCAAATAGTTAATGACTGACTCGGGTAAAAAACCAGCACGCTCATAATAATTAATACTGGTTGGGTTCTTACGCTTGCTTAGCTTGCTCTTATCCGGGTTTCGTAATAATGGCATGTGACATAGCACAGGCATATCCCAGCCAAAATACTTATACAACAACTGGTGCTTAGGTGCCGAGTTAATCCACTCTTCACCACGGATAACATGCGTGATCGCCATCAAATGGTCATCAACTACATTCGCCAGGTGATAAGTAGGCATACCGTCTGACTTAAGCAGAATTTGAGAATCGACCTGAGACCAGTCAATCTCTATCTTGCCACGTAACATATCGTCAATTTCGCAAACACCTTCGTCCGGAACTTTCATACGAATAACATGCGCATCGCCACGAGCTAAACGTTCTTTGACTTCGTCACTAGATAACTCAAGGTCACCTTTAATCCCAGGGTTTAAACCCGCCGCTTTTCGCTCTTCACGAATCGCATCAAGCTCTTCTGGTGTACGAAAACAATAAAAGGCATTACCCTGTTCGACCAACTGCTCGGCATAGGCACGATAGTCGTCTTTTCGCTCACTCTGGCGATAAGGCCCATAATCACCACCTACATCTGGACCTTCGTCCCAATCAAGCCCTAACCACTTCATTGAAGATAAAATATCACGTTCCGATTCTGGCGTGCTTCTCGCTTGGTCAGTATCTTCAATTCGAAGGATAAACTTACCTCCGTGTTGCTTGGCGAAACACATATTAAACAATGCAATATATGCTGTACCAACATGAGGGTCACCCGTTGGGGATGGTGCGATTCGTGTTCTTACCATTTGTGTCATTAACGTTATGCCTATCTGATTTTTTACTGTGTCAACGCTGGTATCGAGCGCTTAAATATTATCTGTATACCTTACTAGCCGTAACCACCAACAAAGGGGTTGTTGGCTTTTTCATGCCCTATGGTCGACATCGGGCCATGACCCGGAATGAATTTCGTTTCATCCGCCAATGCCCAAAGCTTAGATCGAATCGACTTCGCAAGCGTGTCGAAGTCGCCCTTAGGGAAATCCGTACGCCCGATTGAGCCTTGAAAAAGAACGTCACCAACGACCAATAAATCACTACCTCGATGGTAAAAAACGACATGGCCTGGCGTATGACCAGGACAATGTAGCACTTCGAGAATCTCGCTCCCCACTTCAACCGTATCGCCCTGTTCCAGCCACTGGTCAGGCGTAAAGATCTTGGCAGCAGGAAAACCAAACATCTGGCTCTGCTGAGGCAGCATATCAATCCAAAACTTATCTTCTTTATGAGGGCCAACGACAGGCACCCCACTCTGCTCAGCTAAATCCGCCGTTGCACCGGCATGATCAATATGCGCATGTGTCAAAATTACCTTATCAAGCTGAAGGCCTAAAGATTCAAGCTCAGCCAAAATTTTGGGTAAATCACCACCAGGGTCGACAACTGCCGCTTTTTTACTCTGATCGCACCACAAAATTGAGCAGTTCTGCTCAAAAGCCGTTACCGGCACTATCTTATACTGTAAACTCATGAAAAAATTACCGATAGAAAACAAGCTTATATCGCTGCTATATAGTTTGTGACAAGGGATTAAACTAATCGTCCGAACTGCACAGCAATTTTCTGACATGCATTATCCCTGAAGAAGAATGAAACTCAACCAAAAACGTATAAATGGATGCAAGGAAATGCCTTCAGTCAGCTATGCGTTAGTCACAATAAAGGACGATAACGATGCTGCTTAAATATAGCTACCCCTCAGTCAAACGGTCTTCAAAGTTTACTGCACTCATACTCGGTACAGCGCTCTCTGGCTGCTCATTTATTGAACTAAACCCTGGAGCCAAGCACATCATCTTTGCCAATGACGAGAACTGCGAATTGATCAATACATTTGAAGCGAGTGTACCGACAGAAAACGCTTTTATTACACGAAGTGATAAAGCCATAAGTGAAGAACTTCAAATTCTGGCACAGAACGCAGCATTTGAGCAAAAGGCAAATGCGATCTGGCCAGAGTCAGAGATTCTTGAGGGAAAACAACGCTTCAAGTTACTGCGATGTGACAGATAAACAAGTGCTTACGAGTACTATACCAACGCAAACAACATGGCGAGCCACAACACTGCTAAAGCCATCATACTCGCAGCAAAGCTCGCAAACCTTAGGCTGACATTGTTGTTACCCAAGTGGACAAAAGAATGTACTAGCCGCAAAGCCACATACAACCAAGCAGCGACAACTGACACAAGACCAACGCTATCCGTGATATAAGTGAGTATAACCCCAACATAAAATAAGGGTGGTACCTCAAAGTGGTTATGAATATGGCGAGTGAGAATATGGAGCCTTTGCGGCTCCTGCCCTTCATTGTATGAACGATAGTACTTCATACTAACTTCACCGCGTTTAATTGCCGCAAAGCGTGTTAACCCTAGTTTAAAAACTAAAAAAGAGGTTAATAAAAACATCGCGATAGCGGGATAGATAATTCTAACT
>NZ_LWFZ01000861.1:0-2632 GCF_001635225.1 Oleiphilus sp. HI0086 | reverse complement strand
TGAAAACGGTCGCTTCTGAAGTGTATCGTTTGGTGAAACGCCCTCCTGATCTGGTTTGCCGTTATGGTGGAGAGGAGTTAGCTGTTGTCTTACCTGAGACCAAATTGGAAGGTGCTGTTTTGATAGGTGAGCGAATTCGGGCGCATATTGAAGCTTTGTGGATTGATACGGGTGATGAGCGTATTCAAGTGACAGCGAGTGTTGGCGTAAGTGCCTGCATGCCGAACGAGGAAAGCTCGACTCACGCTTTGGTTGAGATGGCTGATCAGGCGCTATACCAAGCTAAGCTTAACGGTCGAAACAGAGTTGAGCAAAAAGTTGGCTAAGACGGCGTGAAACTGCTTGATAGCTGTTTGTTTATACAGTATTTTGTATGAATGAAACTGTATATTGCAGAAAAGCCCAGTCTGGGGAAGGCTATAGCGCAAGCCCTACCTAAACCTCACCATAAAGCTGATGGCTGTATTTACGTCGGGCATTCCGATAAACGCCGCTGTGATGTAGTCAGCTGGTGTATCGGTCACCTTCTGGAGCAGCTCGAGCCAGATGCCTATGATGCATCACTTAAGAAATGGTCGCATGAAACCTTGCCTATATTGCCCGACCGTTTTCCTAGAGGTTGGCAGCTGGCGCCTAAAAAGCAAACCCGCAAGCAATACTCTATTCTAAAAAAGTTAGTCAAACAGGCTGATCACATAATTCATTGTGGTGACCCTGATAGGGAAGGTCAGCTACTGGTGGATGAGCTGATTCACCATGTCGGCGTTAAAGCGTCAGTGAAAGATAGTATTGAACGCTGCCTGATTAGTGATTTAAATCTACCCGCTGTTAAGCAAGCCCTGGCTTCTCTAAAGTCGAATAAAGACTTTGTGCCTTTATCTGTTTCAGCTTTAGCTCGTTCACGTGCAGACTGGCTTTATGGAATGAACCTAACTCGCGCTTTTACGCTTCAGGCTCAAAAGGTCGGTTTTCAGGGCCTGGTTTCAATCGGGCGGGTGCAAACACCCTTGCTAGGCTTGATTGTTCGGCGAGATGCAGAAGTTGAAGCCTTTGTGGTGCGAGACTATTACGAAGTCGATGCCCATATCCAAATATCTGAACAACAAGTTTTATCTGCCCGTTGGCAGCCGAGCGAAGCTTGCGAGCCCTATCAGGACAGCGAAGGGCGAGTCATAAACAAAGCTTTGGCTGAAAATGTGGTGGCGCGAATTAAGGGGCAGCCAGCTAATGTTGAAGCAACAAGTGCTAAGTCCAAGAAGCAAGTTGCGCCTTTGCCATATAATTTATCTGCGTTACAGATCGATGCTGCTAAAGCATTTGGTATGAGTGCTAAGACCGTCTTGGATACTTGTCAGAATCTGTATGAACGACATAAACTGATTACCTATCCTCGCTCTGACAATCGTTATCTACCCTCGGGGCACTTAAGCCAATCTGCACAAATTTTCGATGCAATCGCTAGCAATACCAACTTACAGAATATATGTAACAGTGCCGACTCAAGTTTAAAAGGACGTGTTTGGAATGATGCCAAGGTTGGTGCTCATCACGCGATCATTCCAACTGCGAATAAGTCAAAAAAGGGATTATTGAGTAAAGCTGAGCAGCAAGTATATGAATTGATAGCAAAGCACTATCTTATTCAGTTTTTTCCGGCTTGGGCTTATACCGACCGTGAAATCAGCTTTCGAATTGCCGGTGGCTTATTCCGAGCAAAGTCGAGGGAAACCAGTGAGCCGGGTTGGAAGCAGGTACTTAAATCCACTAAGGATGAAAAACAAACCGTAGCTTTACCTCAGCTCAAGAAAGGTGAGCGTTTTACTTGTTTATTTGGAGACTTGCTTAGCAAGCTTACTCAGCCTCCTAAACACTTTAGCGATGCAAGTTTACTCGCGGCGATGACCGGTATAGCCCGTTTTGTGAGTGACCCCGAGATCAAAAAAATACTAAAAGATACCGATGGTCTTGGAACAGAAGCGACACGTGCTTCGATCATTGAGCTGTTATTCAAGAGGCAGTTTATTTACCGAGAAGGTAAAGCCATTAAAGCGACAGAGGCTGGTAGAAAAGTGATAGCGAGTCTGCCAGAAGAGGTTTCATTGCCCGATATGACTGCACACTGGGAGTTGATGCTAAAGCAAATGAGTCAGGGGGAGTATGCATATGCTGATTTTATGCTGCCACTTGAACAACAAATCAGTCACTTACTATGTAGGGCAAAAGATACACACCTTTCAGCCTTAGCTGGCCTTAAAGCGCAAAACAAATTTAAAAAACGTAAATATAAGGCCCGACGCAAAAAGGCGAGCCCCACATTAAAAGTTGGCGCTTAACGAAATGCGCAACCGGGCTCTTTTCCTAAGGCTTTTAGTAGCATGGCCATTGGGCAGAATCCTGTGAATGCTGCCTGAAACATATTGACGCCAACAAAAGCCGTAAATGCCAGCCAATAGACCGAATGGACCTGACTGAGAATAACACTAACAAGAATAAACAGCCCGGCAACGGCAAATACAGTTCTATCGATATTCATGATCTAAAACCTCTTCTAAACTAAATATTAGGTTTTACTAATATAGATGCTTGAATTATATTAGTCAATGCTAATATAATCGCTGCTATGTGATGGTTT
>NZ_LWFZ01000860.1:0-695 GCF_001635225.1 Oleiphilus sp. HI0086 | reverse complement strand
TGATAAAACTCAGGCGACACAATAAGAGCCTGAAGCTCTTCAATCCTCGACTCCATTTTCTCTATTTTCGCAGGCAACTGTTCCAACTCGAGCTTTAATTTATAACTCAATTTTTTTGGTTTATTCTGCGAGACAGCAGGACTTTGTTTCTCGGTGGAACTGCTTGTTGGAACAAGTTCTTTTTCAAGCGGTTTAGCGGCATTGTCCTTATCGTTTGTATACTGCCCCTCTGTTGGTAAACGACCACCGGTTTGTCTGACCCAGTCATTATACCCACCAACATACTCGCCAATTTTCCCCTCACCTTCGAATACTAAGGTGCTCGTGACGACCTGATCTATAAAGTCCCGGTCATGACTGGTAATAAGCAGTGTTCCCTGAAACTGAGCCAAACGCTCTTCCAACAATTCCAAGGTATCAACATCAAGGTCGTTGGTTGGCTCATCCATTACAATAACGTTTGCCGGTTTGGCAAATAAACGCGCTAACAATAAGCGATTCGTTTCACCACCGGACAAGGCGGTGATAGGTGAGCGAGCACGCTCTGCTGTAAATAGAAAGTCATTGAGATAACTCATTACGTGACGGGACTTGCCATCCATTTCAACAAAGTCATGGCCATCGGCAACATTATCAAAAACTGTTTTAGTAAAATCCAGTCCACCTCGAAGCTGATCGAAATAAGCAACTTCCAG
>NZ_LWFZ01000859.1:0-947 GCF_001635225.1 Oleiphilus sp. HI0086 | reverse complement strand
ATCTTTCCTTAGCGGCCATTCTCGCGATTCTACTTGCGGGTATTGCCATTGCGATGGCCGCTCAAAACTATGCCCAACACCACTACGATACCAGCGCACTGTTAAGAACCTTGGGCGCCAGTCGTCAGCAAGTACTGTGGCTTTTTAGTCTGCAGTTACTGATTCTCGCCTTCATCACCACGCTCATCGGCCTAATGCTTGGCACCCTGATACAGGAACAACTTTCTTCCTTGCTAAGTATCCTATTTATCAATGACTTGCCTACCGCACCTTGGTCAGCTTGGGCTATTGCGAGTATTACGGCCCCGGTTACTCTACTGGGCTTTGCGCTACCTCACCTGATTCAACTAAGTCGCGTATCCCCACTTAGAATCCTGCGCCGTGACCTTGAGCCGATGAGCATTAGCGGAAGACTAATCTACGGCATCGCGCTCGCATGTATTCTCTCGTTATGCTTATGGTTTACCGGCGATGTAAAGATGTCTCTCGCATTGATTGTCGGCGGATTGGTGACCCTTATCCTGCTCTCATTTGGTTTACGAGGAATACTTAAGCTTTTAGATAAAATCACACCTTCAGCACGCTTCAATATTTATGTGCGTTTCGCCTGGCGACACCTCATGCGCAACAATCAAAGTGCCAGCACTCAAATCTTGGCATTCGCGATGATATTGATGGTCATGCTAGTCATTAGTGTTGTAAGAAATGATTTACTAAATGACTGGCAACGCGGCTTACCCGAGAACGCGCCCAATTTCTTCGCTATGAATATACAAGCCTATGAATCGGATAGTTATAAAGCGGCACTCGAAGAAACCGGCTTCAAGAACTACCCGCTCTTTCCTATGGTTCCAGGGCGATTAACGCATATCAACGAACGCTATGTTCATGATGATGAAAAACTGAGTGAAGACCCGGCCCTTCAAAGAGATCTGGCGCTCACATGG
>NZ_LWFZ01000858.1:0-1100 GCF_001635225.1 Oleiphilus sp. HI0086 | reverse complement strand
AGGGTTAGTTTAATCTTTCGAAAAATATATACATTGGAGAAAACTGTGAAAAACTGGTTATTCTTATCCGCTGCTATTATTTGTGAAGTAATTGCAACATCCAGTCTTAAGTCTAGTGAAGGTTTTACTAAAATCGCCCCATCGCTGCTTGTTATTATTGGCTATGGCGCTGCTTTCTATTTACTTTCACTTACTCTGAAATCAATCCCTGTTGGTATTGCATATGCAGTTTGGTCAGGGCTTGGCATAGTTTTAGTAACTCTAATCGCATGGTTCATGCACGGGCAAAAACTTGACCTTTGGGGGTATGTTGGCATGGGTTTAATCGTTGGTGGCGTTGTTGTTCTCAACTTGCTTTCAAAAACCAGTGCACATTAGTCCAGTATGCATCTAACAAGTTGCACCAGTCGGAAAACCTCCGCTCCGCGGCTTTGTGCATTCGCTTCGCTCATTGTTGCACAAAGCCACTACACTACAGTTTCCGCTGTGCAAGGCGTTAGTTGTAAGTAGGGATATGAAACGAGTAGCAATAATACTTAGTATTTTGTGTGTTTTGGTCTACGGAATTTCTTGGTTTTTCGGTACGCCCTATATTCATATACTCATTGGTATTATGGGTATACAACTTTTCATGTCTCTTGCCTCTGTCGGTGAAAACGAAGAAGAATTGGTCGAGTTAAAAGCACAGGGTAGCTGGGTTCGTGAATGGCATGTCTGGGTTCTGCTTGCGTGTATTTTTTCTGGGCTGGTAGTCGCAGAATATTACTATCCAGTACTAGAGAGCTTTGGGGCAAAATGACAACTAACAAGTTTATCAAACATCGTTCCGGCCACAAAAACACGTGGCCTGCACTGGACGCGCAAAAAGACGCGCGCCGTTTATAAAAGCGTTGGTATGACTCCCCACGTCAAGAGGCCCGCACAAAATCCTGCCGGAACCTCGGCCAGAGCCTTTCTTTTTAATTAACATTCTTCCCGTTAGGGAAGCGTCAACGCATCAGATGAAGCAAGTAATTTCGACGGTGATCATGCTGGTATTCGTGGGTTGCTAACGCGACGCGTTAACCTATCCAACCTTACTTATTACGTCGTGGTGCCTG
>NZ_LWFZ01000857.1:0-796 GCF_001635225.1 Oleiphilus sp. HI0086 | reverse complement strand
ACTGTCAACGAAACCACCCATCAAAGTGACCCGATTACGCTGAGCAAAAAACTAATTTTTAGAACACTGAACCTTGATGATAACCTGACTTTATAAGAAGGCCATCTTTGCACAAAACTAAGAAAACCGCGTACAAGTGTTTGGTACTTTTGCGCATATAACGCCTGCCACAACGGCTTGGGTGAAGTGGCGGCGTTTTTGCGTCTTTTTGCAAAAACGGTGACAGTTTACCCAAGTCCGATTGATGGCACTTGTTATGTGTTTTCATTGAATTTAGGTCATCTATTGTAACCAATATCTGGGTTATTAGATTGATACTTGCGAATGAACTCTACCTCTTTGGCTGCTAGTTCAGACTCTTCACAATCTGGTGACTCCCAAAGTATCTGTTTACGTACTGTGTAATCTTTGCGTACCTCTTGAGGAAGCGTTGCAAAGTCTGCATTTACTGTATCCATATCCGGGCTGCCAAAATAACGATGGCTTCCGATGCTATCCTTGCCTATATATATTTTACCTGTGGGATTATAAGTAATTTTATAGATCTGTTTCATCTGCTCCGGAATTCCATTTTTTCACATAACGCCCAGCTCACCGGAGGAGCAAAATTGGCGTGACTTTTTGCTCCAGCAAAAAGCGCGACACATTTTGCGGAGTCCGGTGGAGCTGCTTGTTATAGCTTTTATTGGTATTCAAATTTGGTTTTAGCCTCACCAGTTTCATTTATAGTTAGTGTAAATGACTTCCAATCACCGCCAGTATGCGATTTCATAACTGAGTGAAGCTTAGGCACAAC
>NZ_LWFZ01000856.1:0-1341 GCF_001635225.1 Oleiphilus sp. HI0086 | reverse complement strand
GCAGGACCTTTACCATCAAGTGGTGACAAGCTACCTTTCAATACGAAGTACACACCCTTAAACTGATGTGTCTGTTCAATCGCGATCAAATCAGAGGGAGATTCGACAACACATAAAGTGTTGTGTTCCCGCTGAGCGTCCTGACAGATATGACAATACTCACTTTCACTTAAGGTTCGACACCCCACACACTCGCCTACTGCTTCCAAAGCATGCGACAAGGAATTAGCCAAACGCTGGGCACCATTGGGTTTTTCATCCAACAGCGACAGAGCCATTCGCTGGGCAGACTTCTGCCCTACTCCAGGCAAAACTCTTAGTGACTCAATCAGCTCATCAATAACAGGACCGAAAGTCATACTCTTATTTCATCCACAATTGCATTAAAAGTCGATCGTTAGAACGGCATTTTGAAGCCAGGAGGGAAGCCCATACCTTCCGCTAAGCCTGACATTGCATTTTTGTTCTTTTCTTCGATCCTTCTTACCGCATCATTTACTGCTGCAGCAAGTAAATCTTCCAAAAACTCTTTATCTTCACTCAACACAGTGTCATCTAGCTCAACCTTAATAACATCATGACGACCATTCATCACAACCTTCACCAAGCCAGCACCGGATTCACCCATCACTTCTGCATTCGCAGCTTCTTCTTGCTGCTTTTGAAGCTCTTCTTGCATTTTTTGGGCTTGCTTCATAATATCGCCCAAGTTTCCACCAATCATATTTTTCTCCACTTACTATTGTGCAGAGCGTCTTCAGAAGGCAACTGCACGCGATCATATTTTATTAAATAATCTGCCCTAAAGCTTTAATGCTATTTTCAATCAACACACCATCAAACTCTCTAATCATCTGTTGGACATAGGGGTCATTTTCAACACTCAGTTTTGCTTGCTCCCCCATTTCCGCTTTCACGCGTTCACGCCACATCATCGGCGACTCGTGTTCGGGCTTTAAGCCCTCGAAGAAAGTAATATTTCGCCCTTGTGCCACTTCTTTACTCAATGATTCACGAATCCGCCCTTCATGACTTGTATTTAGCAAACGAAAGTGTCCAGCCTCAAAATAAAGATTCAAGCCGTCCGGGTTCTCTTCTAGCACTGAGTTAAGCATTAAATTAAGCGTCATTCCGCTAAGACCCAATTGTGTCACCTGCTTATTCCATCCGCTTGAAAGGACATCTGCGGCAAGCTCACTTTTCTCTACATGATCCTGAGACGAACTCTCTGCAATAGGAGATTTTTCCTCATTCCGCAAAGTAGATTGTTTATCAGGTTCAGGCACTGGTTCCGAGACAGGTTCTTGAACTGGACTTTCAACAACGCTGGTAACAGGCTGC
>NZ_LWFZ01000855.1:0-2627 GCF_001635225.1 Oleiphilus sp. HI0086 | reverse complement strand
ATGTCTAAGCCTGTTCGTCCTAGGGTTCTGCTAGCAAGAATTCGCGCCTTACTTCGTCGGATTAATGAGCATGTTGACCAATCATCAGATGCTGGTGCAGAGTCAGGTCAGGCAGCTGATGCGACCCGCTTGGTATTTAACAACCTGGTTGTTGATAGCTCAATGCGAGAGGCATGGTTGGACGATGAAAGTATCGATTTAACCAGTGCAGAGTTTGACTTACTTTGGTTATTATCCAGTAATGCAGGTAACGTGCTGAGCCGTGAAGAAATCTTTACTAACTTGCGCGGTATCGAATATGATGGTCAAGATCGTTCGATTGATGTTCGAGTCTCTAGAATTCGTCCGAAAATAGGTGATGATCCGGTTCACCCACGAAGGATCAAGACAGTTCGAAGCAAGGGCTATTTGTTTGTAAAAGAGGCTTAGTTTATAAGTCTCTCAAGCTCGGCTTGCCAAATTATTTAAAGAGTTTTGGTTTTGAAGAAAATTCTAATTCGTATTTTTATTGGCCTAGTTTCAGTGATCACTGTGCTAGGCCTTTTTAGTCTTGGTCTGGTTAAAGTCTCTAATCAGGTTAGGGAAGAGCACTACTGGCATGATTTGCTGGTTACTCCTATGACCGAACTATCCCGTGTAATCAGTGAAGATCATTCAAAGCTGCCTGAACATACTTACCTATCTGATTATGAATCATTAGGTCTAAGTGCGGTAGAGCAAGAGCGTTTGATGTATGGACGACTGCTTGTGTCCCTGGAAGGTGACTACCTTAGAGCGATTATCCAGCAGCAAAATTCTAGCGAGCAGTTGTTAGTTTTTGAGTCTTTGCGCGATAAGCAGTTTTCAGCACTTTTTCGTCTTCTTGTAAGCGAATTACTGGTTGATGCGACGGAGTTGAGCAAGCTTGAAAGCATTGAATCACTGCTTAATGTCTCGATTGCTAAATTGGAAGAGACGAGTTCGGTAAGTTCTCAGTTAGTATTAAATGATATTGCCAAACAGGGTTTTCATGACGGTCTTGATGAAGATGGTTTATTTAGTTATGTGCGCTTGAAGAGCGGAGAACTGCTTCGTCTAGAGTATGGTGAAGTGTTCTCCGGTTTTTCATTTATTTTGTTCGTTGCACTGGTTTCCCTGTGTGTTGCAGTGCTTATGCTCTTTGTTTATTACCTGGTAGAGGGGTTCAGTCGCCGTTTACGCTCTATTGAAACAGCGGCAAGTCGTATTTCGCGAGGTGAGCTAGATGCTCGTGTATCCGGGGCGGGAAGTGAAGATGCGATCAGTCGCTTAGGTGGTGCTTTCAATAGTATGGCCGACCATATACAGCGCCTGATGTATGTGCAGAAAGAAATGATCCATGCTGTATCGCATGAGCTTAGAACCCCTGTTGCTAGAATACGCTTTGGTGTACAAATGATTGAAGACTGTCCCTCCGAGGAAGCATTGCAAAAGCAAGTAAAGGGGATCGATGGCGATATTCAGGAGCTTGACGAATTAATTGATGAGATATTGACCTATGCTCGACTTGAGCAGGGCGGGCCAATCTTGGCATTTCAGGAAGCTGATATTAGCGCAATTGTTGATCAAGTTGTTTCCGAGCAAGGCCTTGTTAAGCCAGATATGAGTATTTTCTCTGAGTTTAAAGAGGGCTCTGATGTATGGAAAATGTCAGAGGTTGAAACACGTTATATACATCGTTCGATTCAAAACCTTGTTGGTAATGCGACACGCTATGCTCAAGGAAGGGTAAAAGTTGTTTGCTCTTTTGATGCAGAGACATGTCGTGTAGATGTTGAAGACGATGGCCCTGGTATTCCAGAGGAAGATTGGGAGTCTGTCTTTACGCCGTTTGCGCGTTTGGACGATAGTCGCACACGTGCTTCAGGGGGTTATGGCCTAGGCTTGTCAATTGTACGCCGTATTCTTTATTGGCATGGGGGGCAAGCCTTCTTGGGCAGAAGTGATATGGGTGGAGCGAAGTTTAGTTTGGTATGGCCCAGGAAACAAAGCCAGACGAACAAACCCTAGGTGGCGATATCTGAAGCGCGCAGCTGCTGTCTGGCTTATCTTAGTAGAAAGTGCTTAAGAGGACAGGGGCCAGCCGCCGAGGTGTTGCCACTTATTGACTATCTTGCAGAATAGTTCTGCTGTCTTCTCCGTATCATACTTTGCGGTATGAGCGGCTTTCCCATCAAATTCAATTCCTGCCGCTCCACAGGCTTTTGCGAGAACGGTTTGGCCATATGCCAAACCCGACAGCGTTGCTGTATCAAATGTCGAAAAGGGGTGAAAAGGGTTGCGCTTAATATTGGCTCTTTCTGCTGCGGCAAAGACAAAGTTGTGGTCAAAGGTTGCGTTATGACCCACAAGTACAGCTCGTGTACAGCCAGTTTCCTTCACTGCTTTTCGAATAGGTGTGAATATTTTATCTAGGGCTAGCTTTTCGGGTTGAGCATTACGAAAAGGGCTGTGCGGATCAATTCCGGTAAATTCTAGCGCAGAAGCCTCAAGATTTGCTCCTCTAAAAGGCTCTACATTGCAATGTACAGTTTCTTTTAGGTAGAGATCGCCATCGGTCTTCATGCTGATAATAACAGCGGCTATTTCTAGTAGAGCGTCGGTTTTTG
>NZ_LWFZ01000854.1:0-5485 GCF_001635225.1 Oleiphilus sp. HI0086 | reverse complement strand
ACAAAGCCTAAGTCGCAGAGGAAATTGCTGGGATAATGCGCCAATGGAGCGATTCTTTAGAAGCTTTAAAACAGAATGGATGCCGCGATCAGGATATGAATCGTTTATGGAAGCAGAAGCAGCTATCGATCAATACATTAATGGTTACTACAATCGTCATCGGCCTCATCATCATAATGGTGGTATGTCACCGTTATTGACTGAACAGGCTTACGAAAAAACTTATAACGGGCTGGCCAGTTTTAGTTGACCACTACAAAAGTTTGTTTTTTAGCTGCACAGTTTCAATCAAAACATCCACTAGAACAACTTGTCCTTATGATGTCCGCTTGCGTGGTCTTATTTGATAGATAAGGTAAAAATAGCTAATCAAGTAAGAGGAAAATAAATTGGACTTCTATCTCCCGCAAGACTTTCTAAACAAGGAACTCATAAACAATGAAATCATCTCTAATCTTAAAAGCAGAGGACTAGAGAGTTATCTTCAACAGTACAACTTCCCCTTTGGTTCGGTCATATTTTATAGTCTTGCTTTGGATGCGCTGATAGCTATAAACACAGCAACAAGCGACGACATCAAAGTACAAATACTGAGAGCTAAAATATTCGCAGAATCAAGTTCTTTAGAGTTACTAGAGCCAGCAGAACTTAAACTTCCTGACCGCGCTATTAATAGGTCTTACAGCTATCCTATAGCCAAAGTAAAGATACTAGAGATTGTACTTAGCTTGGGCGGTGTCATAATTGATGGATACCTATTTGACGATTTACTAAACCTAGACCCAGTGACTGAAAGCATGCTGTTGGTTGCAAGCTGCCGAAATATTCGTTTAAGAGAGTCATTAGCAGATTATTTTTTGAAATACCTGGCCGATAAGACTGACAATATAGAAGCGGCTTTAGCTGGTGGGTATGACCCGATACCAGGGTGGATTAAATACAATATCGTTGGGTTGATTAGTCAGGAAGAAGGTGAGTATTTGAAGCAGCTTCTTTCTACCAAAGACTGCAATAGTGAAAACTTATAGCAAGTAGACTCTAAATATCTAAGCCTTATGCGGGCCTTTGCGTTAAGAGAGATACTCCTTATTTATTTGGAGTTTCTGGCTCCGCCCCCGGTTCAAAATTAAATAAACTTAGTTCCTTTGAGTTCATTTATTAAACTGACGCAATACCACTATCAACAGTTGATTATTTTTAGCTTACATGCAAACTTAACTGGTCAACTATGGTAATGGGTGCTGAATGAGCGATTTCACTGAAGATGAACAAGGATTAGTCGATGCCGCGATAAAATGGGCAAAGGAACGAAAAAAGCACTTTGTACAAGAGTACGCTAATAAAGATCTTGTTCCAGCAGACACTGAACCAACAGCTTATTACATGGCTGGCTGTCCAGCAGCTGGCAAAACTGAAGTTGCTCACGCCCTAAAACGCGTTCTAGATGATGAATTTAAGGATAATGAAGGTGCATTTTCTCTCATTGACCCTGATGAGATTAGAGAGCAAATGCCTGGCTATAACGGAAAGAACGCTAGACTTTTTCAGTACCCTACATCCATCATCGTAGATGCCGTTTTTGATAAGTTAATGAAGAATAAACAAAGCTTCATACTTGATGGAACCTTATCAGACTATGATAAAACCAAACAGAATATTGAGCGATGCCTATCACCTAAAAGGGATTACTGCGTTGTTATCACATTTGTTTACAATGACCCATTAAATGCCTGGAAAGCTGCAAAAGCCCGTGAATTAACGATGGGACGGGCTATTGATTTAGATGTATTTGTTGATAGGTACTTTAAATCGAAAGATACAGTCCGCAAATTAAAAGAAGAGTTTGGACAAAACCTACAAGTTGATTTATTGTTTAAAGACTTAGATCAAAAAGTTCGGCCAGAATTTAATATTGGTAATATTGACAATTATTTGGACGAAAAATATACTCCCGCGTCCCTAAGAGAGGCGTTGGATAATACGGAGACGGAAGATGATAATTCGTAAAACAAAAGTTACGGTTGAATCACCTCTTTCGCACTTTGCACATAACGTAAAGTCAGATAGAAAAAAAAGAATTTATATGAAAGTGTTGAATGAGGCAAAAAAAGAGCAGCTTGAAATGATTGCTGAAGCCGAAGCCATGCAAAGTCAGCAGCTGCAAGCAAGATAAAGCACTCTAGTTAATATTAGAAAGCTCGCGATATGCGGGCTTTTTTATTGGCAAAACAAATGTCGCATTCAAAATAAAAGGACGTATGCCTTTCTACAATCCCATGATAGCTGATCAGCTATCATGGGCGAAACGAGGTTCGATAAACTTGTTAGGATGAATACATGGCATAAATAAATATAAACTCAAATACTGTGAAGATGGTTGTTAAAAATAACCACGAAGGATACGTAGTAATAGTATTCTCTTCAGGTATTTGCTCCCAGTCCTCTACCGTTAGCACCGACCTTTCGACCTGCTTTATGGCTTTCTCATACACATAAACCACATCAATATCTTTGGAACTACAGCTTGGGCATTTAGCCGGTGGAGTATTTCGGCGACTTTGCCAGTCATAAAAGCACTTATTACATTCCATTGCACCATACCAAGTCGGCTTGTCATACCAATATTTAACATACCTTTTTCTTTGAAAAAACTCGTTGATAAAACCGCCTATCGTGGCTAGAGGTACAATAACTAAAACTATTTGCCATAGTAAAACAAATAGGGACTTATTATCTTCAAACCACTGAAGCGTTATTGCTAAACCAATAATGAATAGAACAAGACTAGAAAACCCTCTCATTTTATAACCCTAACAGTGTGTATGAACGACCCTGGGGGTCCTCCACGTTTTTTACGTGGTTTATTAGATGGAGCATTTGGCTAACTGTGACAACTCAGATTTATTATACGGCCTGATTCTTAGTTAGTGATATTGTGTCTAAATTATTACAGCTAAACCGGATGACGGTTTACCTTGAACCGTATTGCGGTATTGTTGCTCAACACTCTAAGACCTAATTAAACCGATCAACGGTACGGTCAGCATTAAAACTGTAGAGTTTATTGCACCACCTTCCGCTAACCTTTGTTTATATATGCCATATGTTTACTTATTTCCGCATATGCATTTCGATTAGATTATTCTCAAAAAGACTCAGAAAATACCAAACAGCAACCCTGTTAATATACTGATGGGCCCAAGACCAATACTTTCTTCAGCGACACTAGAGGTTAAATTACTCACAACAACATCGGCCGTATCATTACCTGCGATTAGCTCTTCAACACCGCTAGTCACATCTTGTTCAAGAGATTCGTTGGAAAAGCCCGAGCTTTCAACGCCATCTATTTTTGCAGCAACCTCTGTTGTGGCTACAACATCAATATCGGGATACTTCTCAATATGCTCGTTTACGTAGGTTACGTTATCAGTCGCTTTCAATTGGACTTCACTCAAAGCGCCATCTTCTCTAATCACAACATCTGAACCTGGATTATTTAAGTCCTCATGCAGTACTGCCTCCCCTCCCGCACTGTTTACCGAATCCACATATAGCATCTCGTGGTAAACACCTTTTGTGTTACTCACTACACCTTGCAATTGCTCTGGAGACAAACTTGCTAGATACTCACCAATTTGAGGTGAAGTCATATCTACTAACGCTGGATTGGCTCGCTGCATAGCTTCAATCACCAAGATAAACTTTTCTTTATCAAAGTATTGCTGTCCATTTACTAGGCCTGCTGTAACTATTGAAACCGCTAATGCAGAAGCACTTATATCGGTTAAACTTTTCTCGCGCACGACAACAAGATGCTTATCTTCATCGCGCTCAAAGCAAGACGCAACCTTTAAACTTCTTGTTAGGTTTCTACTAAACGAAAAAGCATCAGCAGAATTGTCAAACTCGAATTTTAGATCCATATAAAAACCTATCCCAATATTGAATATGATTTACTTACTGAGCATTCAATAAACCAAAAACAATTCGCCCAAACTTCGCAGCCTTCTCTGGATCAGATAACAACTGCATCATCTGATCTTGATGTGCTTCACTACTGCTTAATATGGCGTCATCAACTGCTTTAGGAAAGTGACCTAGCATCGCTTGTTCTGCCGTATTATTGCTAATTTGGCTCATAACATTTTTATTCTCACGAACCTTATCTCTTACTGTGTATGCGTAATTAACCAAGTCTTGATCGGTTAAGTTGTCCGTAATAAACAGTTCATTTAGCTTGCTGATTAGGTGAGATAAGAACTCTTCTTTTTTATCTCTTGGTTTGGCTGTTCCTAAGCCGTCACCCGGTTCAAGCTTGTCCTCTTCCGAGTCAACTTTTAGTTTAATGTCCTGCTGTCTGATCTTGGACAAACGATAGTGGCTGAGCTGGACATTTGATAGATCAATGTCGCCATCTTCGATGACCGCTTCCCTTAACATGGGTTGCAGGTTGCGCGCATACAAGCTGAGCCTTTCTAGCTCTTTATCGTCGTAGTCTACGATCTGAGACATGAACTCGTAGAACCGTACGAAGGTACCCAAGTCCTTTTTGAATATTTCCAGCTCATCTTTCGCTTGCTTGCACTCTTTAAAGCTATTCTCGGCGTTAGCAATCAATACAGCATCGTCCGTTCGCTTTGTGCGCTCAAACATATCCTTGGCCTCTTTAAATGCCTCTACCGCCAACTGGTAGCGCTTCTGCCAGCGATCCACCGCTGGCTTACAGATATTGGCAATAGCAGCATTACTTTTGCTCTTCACAAAGAAGGCATCGCAGAACTGCTCTACTTCGCTCCAGAGGAATATACCGGCTGCTTTTAACTTATCGGATAGATCAAAAATCAAATCCGGATCGGATACATCGGCCAGTTCTGCTGTTTGGAAGTAAGGCTGGAAAGCTCCCAATATATCTTCAGGGTCATTAAAGAAGTCCAGCACGTAAGTGCCACACTCAGCCTTACCGGGGAAGGTGCGGTTTAAGCGCGACAGCGTTTGCACACACTCTACCCCGCCCAGTTTTTTGTCGACATACATGGCGCATAACTTGGGCTGGTCAAAACCGGTCTGGAATTTATTCGCCACGATCATCACCTGATAATCGTCACTGTCAAAGGCTTTGCGCATATCACGGCCTTTCAGGCCGGGGTTCATACTGGTTTCGGTAAACTTCTCGCCGATTAACGCCTCAGCATTAGGATCTCTATCGGTGAACTCCAGCTCACCCGAGAACGCCACCATGGCCTGAATCTTCTGATAGCCTTTTTCGGTGATGTACTTATCAAACGCCAGCTTGTAACGCACCGCTTCTTTACGAGAGCTGGTCACCACCATCGCTTTGGCCTGGCCACCTAATAAGCCCATGATATTGTCTTTAAAGTGCTCCACAATCACCTGCACTTTCTGGCTGATGTTGTAGTCATGCAGGCGCACCCACTGGTTGAGTTTCACCTTAGCTTTTTTGCTTTCTACCTCTTCATCGGCA
>NZ_LWFZ01000853.1:0-2131 GCF_001635225.1 Oleiphilus sp. HI0086 | reverse complement strand
GTATCCTTCGCTGAATTAAATGCCTGGGTAATGGCGAAATCGGGCTTCCATCACAGTGCTAACTATCGTTCGGCTGTACTGTTTGGCTACTTTGAATTGGTGGAAGATGAACAGCAACAGCTTGCCGCATATGAGCACTTTGTTGAACAGCTCGAAACCGGCCGTTGGAAACAAATTCGCCAACCCAATGAAAAGGAACTTCAGGCAACATCACTACTCAGGATGGACATCGACGAAGGGGCAGTGAAACAAAGACAGGGCGGCCCAAATGATGACATTGAAGACTTGGTGCTTCCCGTTTGGGTGGGAGAGATTCCTATCATTAAAACATGGGGAGAGCGAGTGGAGTATTAAGGCAGGCTCGAAAAGCGCCTGCTTAAGGAGTCCGCCGGTGCGCACAGCGCACCGACCTTTATCGCAATTTTCTTGAGCTTTGTCATAATGATTGGCTTTGTCGGCCAAATCGAAGACTATGTCGTGTATCGGGAGTTTGGAAGCCAGGCTCTGGCGGGTCACGGAGTGCTAGGCTTGATAGCCATCGCATTATTCATCAGTGGTCATCGAATGCATAAAATGAAGTTAGTGATTAAGGCCAGATTAAGGCACAATCAGCGCGAAAACGAATTAAAAGATAAGCAACAACAGCCATAGGTAACCTTTATGAAGAAAATACTATTACCACTTTTGATAATTATACTAATCGCCGTCGCAGGTGTTGCTTACCTGGCCGGCTCACTCAATGACATCGTTAAAGAGCAGGTTGAAACGCATGGCAGCAAGGCTTTACAAAGCGCTGTTGTTGTAGAGGGTGTTGATATCAGGTTGATGGATGGTTTTGGTGAGTTGAGCGATTTCTCTGTCGCTAACCCTAATGGCTTTACCCCGACGTCAGCTCTTGGTTTTGGTATCGTGCGCCTGGATATTGGTACAGAGAATATCACTGAAATGCCGATTGTCATTGGGGAAGTCTTGGTTGATTCACTTTCGGCACTGTATGAATTGAATGCTCAAGGAAAAGGTAATCTAAATGTATTGCTTGAGCAGATTACCAGTCAGGCTAGTGCTGACTCAGGAAAAAGCGGCAGTGCTGACAAGACTAAGGAAGAGTCGGGTGCAGACTCCGACGTGCGCATCGTGATCAAGAAGCTAACTATCAAAGATACGCAACTAGCGTTAGATCTGAGTGCGCTTGGCCAGAAAAAGTATGATGAAACTCTCCCCACCTTTGCTGTCTCGAATGTAGGTGGAAGTGCGGGCCTTCCTCCAAAGGAACTTGCTCAGGCTATGGGTAAACAAATACTTGATAAGCTTATCAAAGAAGCTAAAGCAAAGCAGACGGAAAAACTGAAAGCGAAAGCTAAAGAGAAGCTGATGGAGAAACTTGAAGAGAAAGGTGGTGACAAGCTTAAAGGTCTTATGAAGAGCTTCGGGCATTAGGCTAAGGCATTCCAGAATAAGCTAGCTTATCTTCCAAGATAGGCTGGCTGTTCCTTTCATGCAGTACTCTCTTAGCACAAGGCCAATGACGATATTATGATAAGTATATGTATTTATTGCGGTGAGAATAAGGCTATAGCCTTTGAGGTCTGTAACGCTTGTTCTCGTACCCCAGACTCTCATCGTGATCAAATACGCTCGATTATCCTGAGTTATAGTGAGAACGAGCCTTACTTGAATTTTTTGAGTTTGGAAGAACTTGAAGAGATTCGGGAAAAAATTATCACAGGTGCTCCCATTGAGTTAAAAGCTGAGGTATATAGAAATGCTGAAGAAGCCTTCAGTGCTGTGAAAGTCACGGAAGGGCCAAAGTTAATACAATACTTTTCTGGTATCTCTGTACCGGTTACAGCGCTTATATTATTAGCCTTTTTGGCCGCCATTTTTATTTAAGTTTCTGTTGTTATCTTGAGACTGAATATTTAGAGGTTTTAGTTAGAAGAATATGAATTTACAGAATATTGATAAAACAACTTATCGAAAGCACCTTAACTGGGTGATTGCTGGAAGCATTGTTGCTTTATTGGCGATCGCGCTTAGCGTATCAACCCTACTGATTCATTTAGTTGGGGAACCTGGAGGTTCAAATTTCGTTCTGAATCTGGTGGGTGTAGTGTCTGCCGTAGCGCTTGTG
>NZ_LWFZ01000852.1:0-2574 GCF_001635225.1 Oleiphilus sp. HI0086 | reverse complement strand
TCGTCTACTACGATAGAAGCAACCTCGGCAGGCCTCATGGCGTTAACCACTAGCTGAGCCGGGTTATCATCCCAGACGATGATATCGACACGCTCATTACCTAACTCACCTGAGACGGCCTGAACTCGTGCTCCACGCATACCAACACAAGCACCAACCGGATCAATTCGCTTATCATTAGTTTTTACAGCGATTTTAGCTCGAGAACCTGGATCACGCGCCGCGGCACGAATCTCGATAACTTCTTCTGAAATCTCAGGCACTTCAATTTTAAACAACTCGATCAACATACCTGGCGCTGAACGGCTCAGAATAAGTTGAGGGCCACGAACTTCAACTCGAATTTCTTCTAGAAGCGCCCTAACACGGTCGCCCATTCGGAAAACTTCACGAGCGATCAGATTCTCACGAGGAAGTAATGCCTCAGCATTGTTACCTAGATCAACAATCACATTATCTCGTGTTACTTTCTTCACGGTACCTGAAACAAGTTCACCGACGCGATCGCGATAACTATCGACAATCTTCTCTCGCTCTGCTTCGCGAACTTTCTGGACAATAATCTGCTTTGCTGCCTGAGCACCAATTCGACCGAATGAAATTGATTCAACCTGTTCGGTATGAATATCGCCTGGTTGCAGAGATGTATCTATTTCCTCTGCTTCCTGCATTGTCAACTCGGTACCCAAACCTGGAACAGCTTCATTATCAACGATAGTCCAATGCCTGAAGGTTTCGTGATCACCCGTCTTACGGTCGATCTTAACTTCAATATTGGCGTCTTCTTCGTCTTCGTAACGTTTTTTGGTTGCTGCCGCTAAAGCCAGTTCAATCGCTTCAAAAATAATATCTTTTTCAACACCCTTTTCATTTGAAACTGCTTCAACAACTAGCAAAATTTCTTTATTCATCGCGTCATTCGCTCCAATCTTCAAATTCAATCAAACTGCGGCACTACGTTCGCTTTTTCAATCGCTTCAATAGGAAATAAAAATTCTTCTTCACCAACCTGAAGAACAATATCATTTCCTTCCAATCCTTTTAGTAAACCACTGTACTTGCGACGACCTTCATAGGCCATGCGTAATTTCAAGGCAACTTGGTGCCCCTGAAACCGTTCATAGTGATTTAGCTTATATAATGGACGATCCATGCCTGGCGAAGAAACCTCCAAGGTATACTCTCCGTTTATCGGATCTTCTACATCCATTACACCACTCAACTGACGGCTCACCAGCTCACAATCTTTGAGCTCTATGCCGCTTTCCCTGGCCTGTTCCTCAGTGATATTTTCATCTACTTCACCAGGGACTTCAGTTTCTTGTTTTTCTTCGGTTTGTGCGCTTTCAATAAACACACGCAACACAGAGTGCTTACCCTGGGACATATATTCAATACCCCAACACTCGTAACCCAGCCCTTCAATGACCGGTTCAATCAATTCTTCTAACAGCTTCTTTTTTGCAGACAATGGCAGTACCGTTTTTCATATTTCAGAAACAAAAAATGGGCATAAAGCCCATCACACGAAAAAGCCACCACAACCTTAAACAACCGAGCCTCTGAGTAACACTCAAGAGACCACCAAAGGCGGCTTTTACCAGATTTTTCTCACGCATCGTTGATTTCCACAAGCTAACATCTAATAAATCAACATCAGCAATATTAATCAAAGCAATAAACAAGCTTGGACTATACTCGTGCGCAGCAATATTCGGCCGCATTATATGCACCAAACCTTAATGGGTCAACCGTTAAGCACTGTACCTTACAGTTCATTACCCACAATTGATCTATTACTTGAACAAATAACTTAAACCCAGAAAAGCAAAAAGCCCGTCACAAACGTGACAGGCTTTCTAAGTTGGTGCCCAAGGCCGGACTTGAACCGGCACGGCTTACGCCACTACCCCCTCAAGATAGCGTGTCTACCAATTCCACCACTTGGGCAAAAACCAAAAACTTATTCTAACTCTGGCGCCGCTGACTCGGCAGGCATCGCATCTTTCGCAGCCGTATCAATTGACTCACCGCCTTCTAACTCTGTCGCCGACTCATCAGTTCCTGAGGTTTCAAGCTCAGCAACAGGCGCAATGAAATCATCTGCAGAAATTTCTGATTTCTGCTTAGCGATCACCGCCAGAGAAATACTGGTAATAAAGAATACAATCGCAAAGTATTTGGTCATATGTGTTAGGAAGCTACCACTACCCTGACTACCAAAAACGGTTTGTGACGCACCACCACCAAAGGAAGCACCCGCTTCAGCACCCTTACCTTGCTGCAGCAAAACCAAACCAATCAAACCTAGTGATACCAGAATATGCACCACAATAACGGCAGTCTCTAACCATTCCATACTTTTAGCCTATTTTTCTACTCTAGTTGCCCGCCCCATCAAGAGCCTCAAACTCTTAATTGCAACAAACAACAATAAAAATTACTAACCAGCGCTCTTACAGATTTGTAAAAAGTCGCTCACTTTTAATGATGCGCCACCAACTAGCCCACCATCAATATCATCCTGACCAAACAATTCTTTGGCGGTTTTTACATTAACACTACCACCGTACA
>NZ_LWFZ01000851.1:0-12786 GCF_001635225.1 Oleiphilus sp. HI0086 | reverse complement strand
AAAGCCTAAGTCGCAGAGGAAATTGCTGGGATAATGCGCCAATGGAGCGATTCTTTNGAAGCTTTAAAACAGAATGGATGCCGCGATCAGGATATGAATCGTTTATGGAAGCAGAAGCAGCTATCGATCAATACATTAATGGTTACTACAATCGTCATCGGCCTCATCATCATAATGGTGGTATGTCACCGTTATTGACTGAACAGGCTTACGAAAAAACTTATAACGGGCTGGCCAGTTTTAGTTGACCACTACATGCCTTCCCTCTAACGTTAACGAATATGTACAAAAATTAACATAAGAAAAAGCACTAAACAAGTACCGCCGTGGGATGTCCATAAGAATTTAATTATTGTGCGCTATCTTTAATGTAATAACTTCAAGAGGTGCATGTTAAAAGTAACGCTAGATAATAATAAAAATAGGAACAAATAGTTGAGCTTCAGAGTCTGATAGAACTCGAAAGCAAACATTGGATAAACAAAGCACATTAATCTGTTCGGCCATTTGAGCTCGCATATGCGACCGTAGTTTGTCCAAAACGGACAAACTACGGTATCAATAACACATTAAACCTACTCCATATTGAACCTTATAAGACTTGATATTTTTCACTCAGGCCATATATTCGCAGGTAACACCACACGCGAGATAAACCAAAATGATGAGAATATTTTTATTCCTAGCCACAAACTTATCCGTTGTATTAGTCGCTAGCTTTACGCTTAGCCTACTCGGGGTTGGCAGTTATATGACTGCACAGGGTTTGGACTACAATAACCTCCTTATCTTCTGCCTGATATTTGGTATGGCAGGCTCAGTCGTCTCCTTGCTGATGTCAAAATTCATGGCAAAACGCAGTATGAGAGTTCAAGTGATTGAAGAGCCACAAAACGCTGACCAAAAATGGCTCTATACCACCGTCCAGGATCTTGCTCAAAAAGCCAATATCGGTATGCCTGAGGTTGGCGTATTTAACAGCGCACAAGCTAATGCTTTCGCAACCGGCTGGAATAAAAATAACGCCTTAGTCGCCGTAAGCACAGGCTTACTCAATAAAATGAGCCGTGAGGAAGTTAAGGCTGTACTTGGGCATGAAATCGGGCACGTCGCAAATGGTGATATGATTACCCTCACCCTTATCCAAGGAGTCGTAAACGCATTCGTTATGTTCTTTGCGCGAGTTATCGGTAGCTTTGTTGATAGAGCAGTATTCAAAAATGAAAGCGGTCACGGCATGGGCTTTTTTATCGCCACCTTCGTCGCAGAGATGATATTAGGAGTGCTCGCTAGCACGATTGTTTTCTGGTTTAGCCGCCGTAGAGAATATCGAGCAGATATAGCGGGAGCGGAGCTAGTTAACCCCGCTGCGATGGTCAGCGCACTTGCACGCCTGCAGGCTGAATACGATAAACCAAGTGAAATGCCTTCTGAAATGGTCGCTTTTGGTATTAGTGGCGAACTGAAGAATTCATTAGGCGGTTTGTTTATGAGTCACCCTCCTCTAGACAAACGTATCGAAGCGCTTCGACAGCGTTATAGTGCTTAGGTCCTGAAGTAGCTAGTTCGAAAGCTTTATTTTCGAACTAGCTCTAAAGACCGATACCAATCAGACTGACCCGGGAGCACCTTAAACATTTGGTAGCGCTTAACGCTCAAGTTTGCTTGTTTCGCATAAAGTGTATAGTCGTAGATTTTGTGAACCGGGTTTTTCGCTATTAAATGAAATGCGAATAGTGCTGAGTAATAGTAAAGCCGCTGACATAGTCTTTGCACTAGGTTTCCACTGATCGGAGCAAAGTCCGCAACCATTAGGCTGCCACCCGGTTTAAGCTGCAAGCTTAGATGATTTAGCATTTCGATCATCAATGGGTGAGCGAAGACATTCAAAAAGTAATTCGCTACCACATAGTCATAATAGCTGTCCTTAAGGTGCTTAAATGCATCACCCAGGACAAGCACGACGCGATCGTTCAAGCTTAATCTCTCTAGCTTACATTCAATACGCTTTAGCATTTTAGGTGAAAGTTCAACGACAGTAATCTCGGCACCTTTTTGCGCAGCAAGTACCACATCTTCACCGCTTCCCGCCCCCACAAACAGTAATTTATCACCGGGCTTTATGTCACGCAGCTGCCAACGCTTACTCGCAATGATCTTACCACCACTATATAAATGCGCGGCCTTTTCGTAGAACCTAGCCGTTCTGTCATAACGACCTCTCACAAAAGAATTATCTTCAGACATCACTAAAAAACCTGTATTGCTTTTAAGGTAGCAATGGTTGCTTTAGGCAACGAGATCCCCGGAGGAATACATTGGAACCAGTGTTCACTCTGTGCTCGATATCGAGTTTTATGGTAAGCAAGTGCTTGAAACGCATATAGAAAACTTCCATAGCGATACATTAATTGTTGCAAGTAGCGTAATGAAGCAATCTCATGTGGAAAGCTCTGAAGCTCGTGCAAGGGTGCTAAGCCCAGTGACAAACGAGCAACACCTTCTTTCTGAAAAACCTTCATTGCTTCAAGGATTGTATAATCTAGAAAGCCATTCGGTTTTATCCCAGGGCAAGCGCGAATGATATTAGCTGTATAACCTATGATCTTATCATCCTGAAAATAGGGATCAAAAAACACATATCCAACGAGCTCTCCTTTTAGGTAACAGAAAAACTTCCTGACTCCCCAAGCATCTCTATACTCTGGCGGCCGAGTAATGAGCCTAAGTTCACGCTTAGTCACCGCCTTGGTTTGTCGCCAGCGCTCGGAAATATCCCGAACTCTATCTTCATTCACCTCAGACCAAGCCTGTTCTTTAACAACAAAGCCCCTACGTCCAAAGTTAGATGCCCAGCGCAGATACTTTTTCTCTTTCCCTTTGACATCAAAACTGTTGAGTGAGAGCGAATACTCAACCCCCATATCGTTACATCGATAACCCCGATCTATCAAAGCACTCGCACAATCAGCATCAACTGCCATGAAAATACTTGGTCGCTTCGTTGACGCTTCTAACGCATCTAATAAGGGGTGAAAGTCCTCATCAGCACACACCGGGCGGGTAAACGCAATATTGAATTCAGAACCAAGGAAACGCTGACGAAAATAGGAAACATAGCCCCGATGTGCAGAACCAAAATGTTGTACACCGGCTTGCAAGTTAAAATAAGAGCTGGACTGGCAGCCATAACGTTGAAGTAAGCTTTGTTTATCTTCTGTTGACAAGCTGTCTTCTTTGAATGGAAGTAAAACCCGCTCTGCAGAGCCTACCTTAGTGGCAGATGCAGCCAATGACCTTTCAGCTGTCAAATCAAGACAAGTCGTCATGAGCATTCCTCTCTCAACGTTACCTGTTTCTTTCTGCCAAACCAAAAGGCTTTTAACATCACGTCAGGCCGAAGCAGGCTAAGCGGTGAGCTCACCATATTGGCAATCGATAAGCAGCAATGTGCTAAAGGTTTTGAATGTATACAGGCCGCGAGCAATCTATCCATATAGCGATAAGATACGTTTAAATACCAAGGAATATTACGCCCTTCTGTCTCAGGCCAGCGCATATCTTCACTGATAGCTATCATCCACGCAGTAAAAAAGAATCGATTGAAACGTCGATAGGTTCTACGTGCCCACGTATTAGAGAAACCCGAGCGCGCCCCCTGCTCTAAACGCAACGCTAAAGACTTCGCAGCCATTGCAATTAGTGTAAGACCTTGTCCATATAGCGGGTTGAATGCACACATCGCATCCCCCATTACAAGCAGGCCCGAAGGATGATCTTTCATTTGATCATAGCGATGCCATACATTTTCAGTTCCTCGAAAATGTGTAATACCAGAGGCCGGCGACATATCACTCAAGGCACGATGAATATATTTGGTTGGCAATTCAGCAGCAAATTGAGTAAACCCATTAAGGTCATTACCTGGATACACAGCATTCATACCGATTAGAGTGAGCAGCCACTTATTATTCTCGACGGGCCACAAGCCTGCAGCACGAGGACTTGTTGGCGCATGAGGGGCAACCTCAATAGGTTTAACCTGCTGCCCTGGTCGAACCTCGAATAACTGACTGGCATACCCTAGCTTGGGGTTAACATGCGTCCCGCTTACCTCTGACAAGCCCTCTTTCTTGAGCCAAGTTCGCGTCCGGCTACCTCGGCCCGAGCAATCAACAACCAAGTCTGCTCGCAATGTTTTTTCAGCACTTATACTCCCTTGTTGATATCGGAGCCCTGTCACTCGCGAGTTATCATTATTCAGTATGAAGCCACTCACTTGGCAAGCGTAACGACGCTCAATGTTTTCAATACTCTCTATCCGCTCAGTCACCACTCTGTCAATTAAAGGGCGACGACATACCCTCAAATCCAAGCCAGACTCAAAACGCGGTAATTTACCTTCGCCTATAAACAAAGAAACATCTTCAGAGTAGTTAACTAAGGGAGCCCCATAACGCTCAAGCTCTGCATCAAAGCCAGGAAAAAACTCTTCGAATAATTGGCGACCTTTAAGTAATAAAAGGTGTTGATGCGCGGCTTGCGGAAGCCCCTTTCGAAATAACTCTCCCGACGTTGAAGAGAGCTCGTCCGGTGCAGCATCTTTTTCTAGAATCACCACCAAGTCAAAGTGCTCTGAAAGAACTTTTGCCGATAACATGCCTGAGATGCTTCCACCAATAACCAGCGCAGTCCCTTTATTTGCTCCCTGTGACGCCATCCGTCAATCCTTCGTATTAGGCTTAGTTATTTGTTTTTGGCAAGAATGGATAAGCCTGACTCCAGTGCGTCTTGGTACTTAGGCCTCTTAGCTTGTGCCAGCAATGCTCGAATTGTGTCGAATGAAGAATCAAGATAAGCAACATTAAACAAGTGATACAAGGTGCTCTGTACTAAGCCACCTGGCTGAGTAAAACTTTGATGTTCTATTTCTGTCTGACCATTACCCAGGCTTGTAAACTGCCAGTAGCCCGCCATTAAAGGGAAACGAACTAAACGTAAGTCTCGTGGTTCATAAGGCTTATCTACGGTGATAAAGTTAATACGGTTTCTGCGTCCCTCAATATCCGTCACCATAGAATACCGGCTTAGAGCGTCTCTATTGTAGGCACCGGTAAAGTTATAGGTTGTATAAACATAAGTATCGGGATCAGATTCTTCATACATTACTCGCTCAGAAATCAATACACTGATCGCCCACTCTTTGAAGCCTTCAACATCTTGAATGACGGCTGTAAGTGCCTCGTGAGATTCATCGACAACCACCTTAAAACGACACTGCATAATTTTGCTGACATGCTTTCGGCACTCAGAACCAATTCCACCTTCCGACCTTTCCTGCTGCCAATCAGTAAGCCATTGAGGACTTTTGGTAGATGTTTCAGCTGAGTTTTCTGTAGCCAATAAGGCACTCGAATATAAGATGCTTATTAAGCCTAGGAAGATAAAATTCATGATTTCACCCGTTTATTCTTTTGCTCTTATTTCAGTTGTGCGAACTATATATTCACACGACTATATTTTACGCAATATATTTTTCCCCGAGGAAAAGCTCATAACTTTTACGGCTTACCTCGTAAATTAGGTAGCTATAAAACCACAACAACTTTACAGTGTATAGTTAAATTTTCAATAATATGGACTGTTTCTAATTATCATTTATTAGCAGGGTTTTGAGTCAGACAAGGAGGAAGCCGATAAGTTCAATGTATACAAAAGGAACTTTCGGCTTGTAGGCTGTGACCTACCTTCATCGCTGGCACGCAACTCACAGTTTGAGTTTGATATACACCTATGAGTAGAGTTCTCTGCCAGCAATCAACACACCTAATTATGCAAACTTCTTAGCAGCCTTACTGCGCCACTTGATTGCTTTTGTGAACAGCCATTGATAACCCGTTGGGAAAAGACGCACTACGCCATCAAACGCCTTCGCATCAGCACCAATCAGCACACGCCTATCATTGCGCTTAACACCCTTAAGAATAGTCTTTGCTGCACTATCAGGCGTATGAACAAACATTTTTTCAAACTCTTTTAAGGTACTTTCCTTAGTTGCCCCAGTCACTTTCATTGAGCTTTTGTCAACTCGCGCTGACTGAGCAATATTTGTTTTTATACCACCAGGATGAATACAAGTAGTGCTGACCTTTGAACCGGTAATTTCCAAGTCCTGACGAAGAGACTCGGTAAACCCTCGAACAGCGAACTTACTCGCGTTATAACCACTCATTAACGGCTGTGAAGTTAAGCCAAATATACTGGAAATATTTACCACATGACCTTCGCCCGATGCTTCAAGGTGAGGCAGAAAGGCTTTGGTGCCATAAACAACACCCCAGAAATTGATATTCATAATCCATTCGTAGTCTTCAATCGAGAGCGAATCCACCGTGCCTGACAAAGCCACTCCGGCATTATTGAAGATCAAATTTACTTTGCCATGGTCTTCGACCACCTTATCGGCCCAGGCATAGACAGCCTCTTTATCAGCTACATCGAGAGCATGGCTTGTGACTTTCACATTGAAGCCTTTAAGTAAGTTCTGCGTTTCTTTCAGACCTTTCTCATTCACATCAGAGATGGCCAGAGCACAACCTTCCTGCGCCAAGTTAACCGCCAGTGCTTGACCAATGCCCGACCCAGCACCTGTCACCGCGGCTACTTTACCGTTTAAGTTTTTCATTATTTTTCCTCTAGGTAAGCAGGCCGACAAAGTCGAGCCTGGCACGTTTAAATTAGCTATTTTTATCTAAAAACGCCTGGTAAACCTCAGCACTTTCAGCCGGAATCTCAACCATAGGCATATGTCCAATACCCGGCCAAATTTTTATAGATATATTCTTAATGCCAGCCTTCCATACATCAACGGCGCTGACATGTAGGAGCTGGTCCTGATCACCCCATAGCAATAGCACAGGCGCTTGAATTTCATTTAATACCGGCTGCAACATATGCTTGCCATGGAAGTCCTGGAAGATCTCGATTAACTCTTCTCGGCGCGCTTGGTACTTTTCTGAAACAGCCTCAAGAATAAAACTTGGAATGTAAGGTGCTTTGGCCATGGTCATCCCGTAAAAGGTATCAAACTCTTCACGACTGTGTATTTCGAAAGGATTGCGCCCTGCTGCTAGCATCTTCTCCATATCACTCTTGATGGGTGACTCAACACCTGCCGGATCAACTAAGGTCGAGCTCAGTGTTCGCTGAGGATACATACGAGCAAAGTGGCCTGCGATAAATCCGCCCATTGAATTGCCAATAACATGAACTTTATCGAGCGCTAATTTATCAAGCAAAGCGATGATACGTTCAACCTGAGCAGGTCCACCGTAATCCCAATCTTTATGGAAGCCCGTTTCACCATGACCAGCCATATCAGGAATTAGCACGTTATAGTGCTCGCTAAAAAACTGAGCAAAACGTGGCCAGACATCTTTATCGGCACTATAGCCATGCAACATAACGATAGTAGGACGCTCAGGTTTTATTTCATTTTGGTAGAGATAAATATCCATCTCGCCAATATTTACCTGAGCCTTTTCCAAGCCATATAAACCAGCCTCGAAGGGAGCAGCCCATTCATAGACCGCTTTACCCATTGGAGCCGGAGCGATGAACGTGGCACCCACAAAAACTAACAAAATGGCAGCTAAAGCCAGTAAACTTTTTTTCAACATTTCAATATCCTTATTTGTATTTATACGCTCGAAGGTCGATAACCTTCTTCATTTCTGACCAAACCATCGCGCAAACAAGCGGTAAAGGCAACAGTTTGGAAGCCAACCACACTTTAATAGCATTATTTCCATAGACAATACGAGGCTTATTTTTCTTAACTGACTTAATTAAATGTTCGGCAATATCCTCTGGTTCAGTAGTCAGAAAGTTCTGAGAAAAGTCTCGGGCATGTTCATGCCTTACGATATTGGTTCGAATCCCCCCTGGATGTAGAAGGTGTACCTGAATATCACTGGCCGATAATTCGACCATTAAAGCTTCGGTAAAACCTCGTACGGCAAATTTACTACCACAATAATCAGCATGATTGGGTGTTCCCGTCAGGCCAAAGATACTTGAGACATTCACAATCACGCCTTGGTTATTAGCCAGCATGTCAGATAGAAATGCGCGAGTACCATGAATCACACCATAGTAATTAACATCCATCACCCGCTTAAAATATGATTGCTCTGTCGCCCAAACCGGCTCACCACTGCCTTCAACCCCCGCATTATTGACAAGCATAAATGCTTGACCCAAGTGTTGTTTAACCTGATCGGCGAACTCAAACACTGCCTGCTCATCTGAGATATCAAAGGCCTGTGCAAAGACTTTTTGTGATTCTGGTAGCAACGAGATCGTCTCGCCTAAGCCTTCCTCGTCATAGTCACACAAAGCCAGATGACTACCTTGCTTAGCAAAAGCCAGCGCATAGGCGCGCCCCATACCCGAGGCAGCCCCTGTTATCACCACTACCCTGTCTTTAAAACTTGTTATTTTTTTCATCGTTTTTACTACTTAAGAGTTAAAAGAGTGATCTTGGCGTTTAAATTTCTTAGCCCAGCGTCTGAAGGTAAAACTAAACCCCGGGAACATGGCAATCACTTTTCCGCTCTTGCTCTTATACCAAGAGTTACAACCGCCACGCTGCCAAACCGTTTTGGCCATCTCGTGATGAATTAAATCGGTATATTTCTCCTCAGCATCTACATTGACTTCGATCACTTTTTTGCCACTTTGTTTAAGCGCCGAAATACTGTTCATGATGTATTTCATTTGCGACTCAATAATAAACAAAGCGGAGGTATGACCAATGCCTGTATTAGGCCCTGTGACAATAAACAAATTTGGAAAGCCTGGCGCACTCGTCCCTAAATAAGCTCTGGGGAAGTCACTCCATGCCTGAGCTAAGGTCTTACCGCCTTTACCCACCACCGGATATGAGATCACGCCATCAGTAGCATCATAACCGGTTGAGTAGACAATCAAATCCAGCTCGTGCTCGACACCGTCCTGAGTCACAATACCCTTCTCGGTGATTTCTTTTATGCCATTATTCTTATCGAATAAGGTGACATTATCTCGACAATAAGCTGGGTAAAGCGTGTCTGATAAAATTACCCGCTTACAGCCTATGGTGAAGTCGGGAGTCACTTTTCGTTGTAAGTCCGGGTCTTTGATCTGTTTGCGAATATGCTTTTCAGCTTTGTTCTTCGCCAAGACCTTCAATGCCAAATCTGAATATTTAAAGCCAATAACACGGAATTCATACCACCAGTAGATCAAGAAACGTAAAGCAAAGTAGGCCCAACTCTTACTAAGCAACTTACGTTGCCAGCCTTTAAATTTATAATCATTTCGAGGCATTACCCAATGAGGGGTACGTTGAAGCACATCAAGGTGTTCAACTTCCGGAGCGATCGCAGGGATTATTTGTGCGGCACTGGCACCACTACCTATCACTGCAACTCGCTTGCCTTTATGGTCATAGTTATGATCCCAGTTATTACTGTGAAAGGACTTACCCTTAAATGTATCTTTTCCAGGAAAATCTGGAATCACTGGTGTACTAAGTGGCCCTGAAGCATTAATAACAAATTGAGCGTGATAAGCATCTTTGCCTTCAATATCAATTTGCCAGCGCTGCTCTGCTTCCTGCCATTCAATCTTCGACACATTGGAGCCTGCCGCAATTTTCTTATCCAAAGCGTGCTTGGAAATGATGTGCTCGGTGTACTCTCTTAGCTCGTCTTGTTCAGCGAACATTTGCGACCAATTGTAAGGCTCTGAAGATATCGAATACAAAGGAGAAGGAACATCGACGGCTGCGCCTGGGTAGGTATTTTGGCTCCAGGTACCACCGACAAATTCGCGCCGCTCCAGAATCAGAAAATCCTGAATGCCACGTTTGATTAGGTTCATGGCTGCCAGCTGTCCGCCGAATCCGCTACCGATAATAATGACTTGGTAATCTTGTTTCATTTAGCACTCCAGTCGCTCACAAGACCTTGCCTTGCTCACTGAATTTTTATGTTTATTGTCTAGCGCTTGCCATCATCATAGTCGAAGATTAACGAGATATAAATTGTGACGACAAGCAACTTCAAAACATCATATATTCTGACTACAGGTGTAGTCAAATATTTTTTGACTGACGGTCACGCTTTACATCCGACTTCAAATCACGGCAGAATAGACGGCTCAACCCGGACTAAAAATCACTTCAATCAGGACGAAATAAAACGCCAATGCCCTCTGCTGAACCTTCTAAAGAAAATAAAAAGACCGAACGGACCTATGGCGGGGTATCTTTAGCTGAGCGGAAAAAACTTAGAAAACAACAATTTTTAGATGCGGGCTTAAGACTATTTGGATGTTGCGGCTTTAGAAATTCAACTGTCAGGAGCTTATGCAAAGAAGCCAAGTTAACTGATCGCTATTTTTACGAATCCTATTCAGGTCTAGAAAATTTATTACTGGCGGTCTATGAAGACTGTATGACCCTGCTCAGTAAAGAAATTGTTCAAGCCATCGTTGTGGGCTATCAAGACTCTGACCCAAAGGCTGCCATTATTGCGGGTTTAGATAAGTACTTTGAAATTCTTGAAGACCCTAATATCGCTCGAATATGCATGGTCGAATTAGAAGGCATTAGCCCAGAAGTTAATACGCTTTACTATCATTACATCAATGGCTTTGCAGAAATTTTAAGAGTAATGGCAAATAAGGCTTTTCCCGATATGACGATTGATCGTGCCCAACAGGACATCATGGCTATATCCTTAGTAGGAGCAATGCGCCAGGCAGCGACAAACTGGTTAGTGAGTGATTATAAAACGGAACGAAAAGAGCTAGTTGCCGCCACCAGTAAGTTATTTTTAGGAATCATTAAGTTGATTGAAGCGTAGCGCTCTCACACAAAAAAGACGGCAACAAAAACCTGCTGGCAGAGCCTGCCCATTGTAATTTTCGAATAAATAATCATTTCCGTAGATAGAGGGTGTCACTCCTCACTGGAACCTGCCCCGCGTTAACCCGCTAGCGAGCCATGGAAGGCTCTGTCTACAAGTTTGTATTATTCATCACACCGGAGGCAAAGAATAGCTGCCGGTCACATGCGCCACAACATCCTCAGCCCCTTCGCTTCGGATCGAAACTTCACAAAATGCTATACGCTTACCCAACTTCAATATCTTTCCTTCTGCGATCAAGTCGCGCTGTTCAGGCCGCTGAAGAAAATTAATATTCAGGTTACTGGTTACCGCCATCGCGACCTCGCCCAGGCTTCCAAGTATCGCAGCATACATCGCCGTATCACCTGCGGTCATCATAACCGGGCCCGATACCGTGCCACCCGGCCGAATACATTTATCTTGAAAAGGAATTCGAATCCGCGCGTAGCCGGGCTTGATCTCCTCGATTTTCAAGTCGATATCCTCAGCCATTGGCACCCACTCTCTTATGCGGGCTTGCACATCTGCGGCCTGTAATGTCATGTTCTACTCCAAGATTGTATTAATTATTTGATTCAGGACTATACGATCAGCACTTAGCTATTTAAAATACGCCATTATATTTTTACACTCAAAGGAAATCATTGCCTCATGCGCGCAAGTCGTTTTTTAATCGCTACTCAAAAAGAAACTCCAGCTGACGCTGAAGTCATCAGCCATCAGCTAATGCTTCGTGCAGGCTTGATTCGTAAACTCGCATCAGGTTTATACAACTGGATGCCCATGGGTTTAAGAGTGCTACGTAAAGTAGAAGCGATTGTTCGTGAGGAAATGGATAAGGCTGGCGGACAAGAACTTTCTATGCCTGTTGTTCAGCCTGCAGAACTTTGGGAAGAGTCTGGTCGCTGGCAGCAATATGGCGGTGAGTTATTGCGTATCAAAGATCGTCACCAACGAGACTTTTGCCTCGGCCCTACGCATGAAGAAGTGATCACCGACCTGGCTCGCAATGAACTGAGCAGCTATAAGCAATTACCGGCAAACTTTTATCAGATCCAGACAAAATTTAGAGACGAGCGCCGCCCGCGCTTTGGTGTGATGCGTGCCCGTGAGTTTTTAATGAAAGATGCCTACTCTTTCCATGCGACTCAGGATTCTCTGGACGAGACCTATGAACTCATGTACGACACCTACACCAATATATTTACGCGTCTTGGTCTAGACTTCCGCGCTGTGCAGGCTGACTCAGGCAGCATCGGCGGCAATGCTTCACATGAATTCCATGTGCTGGCCGATTCAGGTGAAGACGATATCGCTTTCAGCACAGAAAGTAACTATGCAGCCAATATTGAGCTGGCTGAAGCCCTCGCACCTGAAGGTGAGCTAGCAGCACCAAGCAAAGCCATGGAAGAAGTCGCTACGCCTGAACAGAAAACCATTGAAGAGGTCACTTCTTTCTTATCTGTTCCCGCTAGCTCGGTTATCAAAACCTTACTGGTTCTTGGCGAAGAAGATGAAGACGGCAATGCACCCTTGGTAGCGCTGGTATTAAGGGGCGACCACAGTTTGAACGAAATCAAAGCTGAAAAACTTGAAGGCGTCGCCTCTCCCTTAGTGTTCGCAAATGAAGAACAGGTGAAAGCCGCAACGGGAGCGAATATAGGTTCCATTGGCCCGGTCGGACTAAAAGACATCACTGTATTTGTCGATCGCACCGCTGCACTGTGTTCAGACTTCACTTGTGGCGCGAATAAAGATGGCGTTCATTTAACAGACGTCAATTGGCAAAGAGATCTTGAACTAGGTGAAGTCGTTGACCTGCGTAACGTTC
>NZ_LWFZ01000850.1:0-2298 GCF_001635225.1 Oleiphilus sp. HI0086 | reverse complement strand
TGATAATTTCTTAAGCAACATCCTCTCTAACAAGTTAGATCAGAGTGCTTTATCGTGAAATCATCTCAGTCAGCGCCCACACGAATTGCTTGGTTAATTTTTTAAAGAGCTTGCTTGAGATCCCTCAAGCGAGGCGCGTATTCTACAGCGTCTCATTTGCTTGTCAACGATTTTTTTAATTTGTTTTCGAAGAAATTTAAATTCAAAACCGAAAACCAAAACCTTTAACAAGCGAAGATAAATTACTGATTTAATCACTTAATTCATCTTCTATCTCCTTCAAACTTCGCCGCTTTCGAAGCGGTTCGTCTTAAGGAGGTGCGCATTATATAGAGCTGATTCTTTAGGTCAACACCTTTATCAAACTTTTTATAAATTAGTTTGTAACGCTATTTTAACGAGACTTTTGCTATCTTTTTCTTACCCGCCTGAATCACATATATACCAGGCACCGACAACTTCAAGCTCGCCTCTACCTTCTTGCCTTCTACATATACTGCACCGCGACCCAAGACATCTTTAGCTGCTGCACCATTCTTTACCAAAGCCGCCATTCTTAGTACAGCAGATACTGGCAACTCCGACTGCCCCTCAGCATCAACATCAACTTCCGGAACATTATCTGGAATCTCACCCAAACCGACTCGGTTGCCTGCCGAGTTATGCGCCGTCGCCGCCGACTCCGCATCATGGAAACGCTCAATGATTTCGCGCGCAAACAGATCTTTAACCTCTTGCGGGTTTCTCCCTTGCGCAACCTCTTGTTTAAGAACCTCTATCTCTGCCAATGACTTAAAGCTTAATAATTCATAGTAGCGCCAGATCATTTCATCAGGTAGCGATAGCAACTTCGTGTACATCTCACCCGGCGCATCATTCACACCCACATAGTTATTGAGCGATTTGGACATTTTCTGGACACCATCCAAACCCTCTAATAAAGGCATCGTTAGAATTGTCTGAGGATCCATACCCGCATTTTTCTGCAAAGTACGCCCCATTAATAAGTTGAACTTTTGGTCAGTTCCACCCAATTCAACATCTGCCGCCATTGCAACCGAGTCATAACCTTGCACTAACGGGTACAAGAACTCATGAATTGCAATGGACTGCTCCCCTTTAAAGCGCTTACTAAAGTCATCACGCTCTAGCATTCTCGCTACAGTATATTGCCCGGCCAGCTTGATCATATCCGCAGCAGACATCTTCGACATCCATTCTGAGTTAAACATGACCGTTGTTAACTCAGGATCTAAAATTTTGAACACCTGCTCTTTATAGGTCTGCGCATTTTGCGCCACCTGCTCTTCAGTCAAAGGCGGCCGTGTAGCACTTTTACCGGTAGGATCACCAATCATGCCGGTAAAGTCGCCAATCAAGAACAGCACCTCATGACCAAGATCCTGGAACTGCTTCAACTTATTAATGAGTACCGTATGCCCTAAATGTAAATCTGGAGCAGTTGGGTCAAATCCAGCTTTGACACGAAGTTTCTTCCCCGCCTCAAGCTTCTTTACTAAGTCTTCTTCTACTATTAACTCTTCAGCTCCGCGTTTAATAATTTCTAGAGCTTCTTGAACCGATCCCATCTTAAACTTCACCTTTCAACGCATACCAATAACAATCGAGAAACAATCGCGACATCAAAAAACAAACAAGTATATCATCTTTAACATTACTGTAAGCTTTATAAACAAACATTGACTTTGCTTGAACCCAGCTTACAACTATACTTATAGGAATATTTAACAGATTTTCACATTTTTATGTGACTTCTAAAAAGCATTAATACTCACTTTATTGAGTAAAGCAATTAATTAAAGCAGGCCAGACGTTGATTCACGCCTTTCCAAAAAAGCACATGATAGCCGCCAGCCTCACCGGCGCGGTAATGACACTTGTACTTGCACTGAGCCCTAGCAGCAAAGTCAATGCAACCAGAACGTCCATCGAGATTGATCTAGATAACCAGGTTTTGTCTAGCAGCGAGAGCGTTAAAGCATTAAACACGCAAGAGCCCAGCCAGCAGCCCCTGATTGCCAGCCCAACGCCTAAAGTCGAAAACTGGCAGAGTTTTGATATCAAATCAGGCAATACATTATCAACACTGTTTGCTAAAGCCGGGTACAACGATAAAATCATGTACTCCGTTATACACTCGTCGAAAGCTGCAAAGCAGATTGCCAACATTTACCCTGGCGAAAAGATCGCCTTTCTTAACGATGAGAACGAGCAACTTTCCCAAATCAAACTGGTTCGCTCCCCCCTTAAGTCAATTGTATTTAAACGGGATGAAAA
>NZ_LWFZ01000849.1:0-851 GCF_001635225.1 Oleiphilus sp. HI0086 | reverse complement strand
GTCAGCCTTGTTCAAGAATACTACAATGTAAGGTACACCTACCTGACGAGACAAAAGGATGTGCTCACGAGTCTGAGGCATAGGACCATCAGTCGCACCACAAACCAAGATAGCACCATCCATCTGAGCAGCACCTGTGATCATGTTCTTAACATAATCGGCGTGCCCTGGGCAGTCAACGTGAGCGTAGTGACGATCAGTTGAATCATACTCAACGTGAGACGTCGCGATAGTGATACCACGTTCTCTTTCTTCTGGTGCGTTATCGATGTTTGCGAAGTCAACCTTCTCACCACCGAATACTTCTGCACATACACGCGTTAACGCTGCAGTCAAAGTTGTTTTACCGTGATCAACGTGACCAATAGTACCTACGTTGACGTGTGGTTTATTACGTTCAAATTTTTCTTTTGCCATCCGAACATCTCCTCAAAAAATATAGCTCGATTGCGGACACTGCGTCTCGGCCAGCTAGAACCAGCATTGACCACACACAACTTAAATTCAATAAAACCAAGCAATAACACTCATGGAGCTCATAACCGGAATTGAACCGGTGACCTCCACCTTACCAAGGTGGCGCTCTACCGACTGAGCTATATGAGCAACGAATTTATTACTTGGAGCGGGCAGCGGGAATCGAACCCGCATCATCAGCTTGGAAGGCTGAGGTAATAGCCATTATACGATGCCCGCCACATAAAACTGGTGGAGGGGGGTGGATTCGAACCACCGAAGCTTACGCGTCAGATTTACAGTCTGATCCCTTTGGCCACTCGGGAACCCCTCCAGCTAGAATCGTAAAGACTCTAAAGAACTCAAAACAAAATGGAGCTGGTGGACGGAATCGA
>NZ_LWFZ01000848.1:0-2931 GCF_001635225.1 Oleiphilus sp. HI0086 | reverse complement strand
ACAGCAGAAGACTTTAAAGGTGCAATAGTAGGTGAACCGGGCTCAACTAATGAACAAGCACAGATTATTGACCTGGTGCTGCCAACACCAATTGAGCCTCCTTATATTCTGGAGTTTACATCAGACGAAAATACGACTGATATTCTAACGGGGCAGGCACCCGTTATTTCCGAAATGCGAACCGTTATTACCCAAGCACTTCTTGATAATGGCGAGCAAATCTATGGCACACCTCTTACAACCATGGCGGTTGACTTGGCGATTCGTAATGCCGATGTCGATACCGGCCCTTGGGCTGACCGTGATGGCGATGAAATTACTGACCCGGGTTTAGGTGACGGCACTGCAACACCGGCTGAACTAGTGAGCGCGCTTCCAATAGCCGCGGCTCAGGTGAAGTCGACCATGGGCTTTGGTATGTCCCAGGATATTGATATTTTTGATACGCCTCCATTAATTGACGAAACAACTGATACGGGTGCAGAGCAAGAAGATGCTGCGGCTTATCGTGCTGCGGTAGAAGCGGTAACGGCTGTTGTGAACCAGATAGACGAGGCTGTTGGTACTGAAGACCCTAATGCTGTATTAAGTGCACTCACACAAGATTTAGCCGATGGCCAGATCGACGGTAAAGTCGACAATGAAGAAGGTGGCTCAGAATCGAGTGATATTTTTGGCGGTGCTGAAGATGATGCTGCTGAAGATACAGCTAGTGCCGCACTTCAACTTTTAGAGCAAGACCCTGCTTCCTTACCGATTCCGAACGACCCTCAAGGTCGTACAGTTGGTGAAATGAAACAAGTGATTAACGATGAAAAAGAAGACCTGGGTAATGAAGGCGTTAATACTGAAATAAATACTGAAGAAGAAGTTGTACTCAAGCCCGCTGAAACTGACCCAGACCTGGATGATGATGGCGTTCCAAATGATCAGGACGCTTTTCCTGAAGATGCGAGTGAGACAACTGACACCGATGGTGATGGCACAGGTAACAATGCCGACAACGACGACGATAACGACGGCGTTAAAGATGAAGACGATGACTTCCCTCTAGACGCAAGCGAACAAACCGATACAGATGAAGATGGAATCGGTAACAATGCCGATACTGATGATGACGGCGATGGTACTGAAGATATTGCCGATGACTTTCCTTTAGATTCTGAACGTCAGAATAAGTCTGATAAGGATAACGATAACTGGTCTGCCAATCAGGACCCTGATGATACCAATGCCAGCATTCCAGGTATCGATTTTGTTGATACCGATGGCGATGGCATGGCTGATTCTGGTGGCAGAAATGATGACCCTGATGATGATAATGATGGTGTGATCGATACTGAAGATGCCTTCCCAACAGACCCTACAGAACAAAAAGACCAAGATGGCGATGGCACAGGCGATAATGCTGATACTGATATCGACGGTGACCAGGTGCCGAACGATGAGGATAAGTTCCCACGTAACCCATTTGAAAGTGTTGATACCGATGGTGATGGTATTGGTAATAATACAGATGAAGACGACGATGGTGATTCCGTACCTGATCTTCAGGAAGAGCAAGATGGCACCAACCCGCTAGAGCGTGATACCGATGGTGATGGCGTGCTCGATAACGTCGACCAAGGTCCAACTGACCCAACGGTACAGTTCGATTCAGACCAAGACGGTATTGATAATGCGATAGATAATTGCCCAGTTCATTACAACCCTGTACAGAGTGACCTGGATGATGATGGTCGCGGTGATCCTTGTGACCTGGATCGCGATGGTGATGGCGTTAACAATGATCTTGACGCCTTCCCTTCAGATGAAACAGAAACAGAAGATACTGACAATGACGGTGTAGGTAACTCAGAAGATACTGATGACGATAATGATGGTGTTGCCGATGATCTGGATGATTTCCCGACTGACCCGAATGAAATTGTCGATACCGATGGCGATGGTACCGGTGACAATGCAGACAGCGATGATGATGGAGACGGTACACCTGATTCCGAAGATGCCTTCCCTCTAAACTCTAGTGAAGACACCGATACCGATGGTGATGGTATTGGTAACAACACCGATGATGACGATGATGGTGACGGTGTTGCCGACAGTGATGATGCTTCACCTCTAGATGCCTTGGCAAGTACTGATACAGACGGCGACGGTGAGCCAAATATCACTGATACCGATGATGATGGTGATGGTACGCCAGACTCTGAAGATCGTTTCCCACTGAACCCTAATGAAGATACGGATACAGATGGTGATGGCATTGGTAACAACACTGATACTGATGATGATAATGATGGTGTAGAAGATGATGCTGATGCCTTCTCTTTACTTGCTTCTGAGCAATTAGACACAGACGGTGATGGCACAGGTAACAATGCAGACACTGATGATGATGGTGATGGTACACCTGATGCCTCAGACCCATTCCCCCAAAATGCTTTAGAGACTCGTGACTCCGATGGCGATGGTATTGGTGATACAGCCGATACGGATGATGATAACGATGGTGTACTAGATATAAACGACGCTGCACCGACTAGCCGCGATGGTGATGAAGATGGCGTAGGTGATGGCCGTGATAATTGCCCAGTGAATAGTAACAGTGATCAGCGTGACTCAGATGGTGACGGCCAAGGTGACGCCTGTGATAGTGATGATGATAACGATACAGTCGAAGATAGCGCAGATAATTGCCCAACAGTACCGAATAGGAATGGCCAGAGCGATAACCTAGACGGTGATGACTTTGGTGATGCCTGTGATGATGATCGTGATGGCGATGATATCAAGAACGGTGTCGATAACTGTCCTTCGACCGCTAACTCGGATCAGGAAGACACTGATGGCAATGGCTTAGGTAATGCTTGTGAAGCTGATAGCGATCAGGATGGTTTCGCCGATCAGTTAGATAACTGCCCTGCCGAT
>NZ_LWFZ01000847.1:0-3083 GCF_001635225.1 Oleiphilus sp. HI0086 | reverse complement strand
TTCAATACTTTGATTAGATATTGGCCTCTTATATTAAACGCTAGTATTTCCCTTAAACAGTATAGGTGAGAAATACTTACCATGAGCACCAATATACCAGCAAATATCTACTTCAACCTTTCCGTCAACCACAAGATGCTGGGATCTATGACCTATAAAAAATATCTGAATTTCAAATAGTATGTTTTTAACGAGCATCCAGTAAATTTTTATCTGCTTTTTATATCACCAATTTTATTCAAAATAGATCGTGCATATATGGTCATACCGATTTTGGTAGGCATCTATTCAAGCTTATAGGAGAGTAATATGAACATCTCAGTCAACACACGAACAGCTTTTATTAGCCCTGGCGTTAGATTCGACCTTGAGCGAAGATTAGGACGAATGTATCGAAAGGCTGCAGGGTCTATTCAACGAATCAACGTTAACCTAGAAGATGTGAATGGCCCAAAAGGCGGCGTTGATAAACAATGCAAAGTTAAGGTTACACTGTTCGGGCTCCCGTCGATTCTTATTACTACTAAACGAGACAGCACAGAGAAAGCATTTGTAGATGCATTACAAAAAGTAAACCAGACCTTGTTTCGTAAGCTCAAAAAACATAATCGAGTTCGCAGAGCTACTCCCTTGCTCGACGTTACTGAAGAGGCCAATGAAGCCAAACTGGTTGTTTAACCTCTAGCAACAACAGGCTGCAGATCGATCAACCCTGACTGGGTGAATCGCTGACGCAGTCTGCTTTTGACGCTGCAACAAAACCTTTAATCAAGACACCGTATCCTCTCTCCGCGAAAACACCTTTAAAAATCAGGTCACAAAATAACTATACGAATTTACCCCTCCGCTCAGGATAGTTAGAGTCAATGATCTACTGTGATTTTTCAGGTAGTTTATGAACTACCCAGTATCCCACACTCATCGCGAAGACTAGTACTGCGGTGGCATAAACATACTCTGGTTGAACCTCTTTGTAATCCAGAATAATCACCTTTCGCGCTACCGCCATTAGGGCAGTAGCCATCACAATCTTTACATGAATCACATCATCACGTAGATAGACGGTAATATTGATAAGGATCTCAATGGCAATCAAGACTGCCATGAACGCCCCAAACGTTGCCAACATATCAGAGATAGTGAGTATAAACAGCGGCGGTGTTATGAGCTTTTGATACAGTGTCCAGCCAACATCAATAACGCCCATCACAATAACGACAGCCATCAATATTGAGAGTAACCGGACGCAGTACCGAACCAAGACATAAATACGAGAAATCAAAATACTTTCAGTGTCATTTTTCATCTTAAGTGTCCTATCTAATAAGGTATTGAATCACTCACTATTTAACAACAGGAGACTCAAACCCTTCTGGCTTCAAAGTCAGCACTGAGCAATTGACCTTACCCAAAATAGACTCTGCGGTATTGCCTATGATCATGCCAGCAACATTTGAACGGCACACAGTCCCCATCACCAAGATATCAATTGACTGATCATCGACGAATTTGGGTATTTCATTCTTGGGCTGCCCCTCAACTAAATGTATCTCTCGAATACGCCGCTTAGCATGCCCCGTTAGGGCGTCAACTCTCTCTTTCCTAGAGTGCTTTTCTTCTCTTGCCATAGCTCCGACCTCGAAGTCACTGCGCCGCCCCCAAGTACTAAGATACCCTTCACCCGCAAGGTGCCAGATATGAACAATATGCAGCTCTGCGCGATATAACTCCGCCAGGCTCAAAGCTGCATCAAGTATCTGCTGATTCAAGCCGCTATCAACATCAATGTTACTTACATCGATAGCTGCGGCTATTTTCATTTCAGGGCACATTTTTTGGTGGCCAATCGCGAAAGTTGGCGTGGGTGACTTACGCATCAGGTGCATCAAAGTGCTTCCCATAACACTACTATCTTTCTTGTTGGTACTAGGCTTAGAGATGGCAATACAATCATAGTGGCCCCGCAACGCACTTAATATAAGATTGATAAATGCCACGCCTGTTACAACTTCGCGCTCAAATAACACATCAGGAAGCTTTTTTTCTAAGAGCGCAATCATGGCATCCAGCCGCTCAAGCTCAACATTGATTGCGTGCTCTAGGAGTGTCGCAGGAGAGGCTCTCATATAACCCGAGATTCTAGAAAAGTCAGCGTCTTCGATTACAGTAATAAACTTAACCTCTAGCGGTTCATCATTGTCACTCCTCAAGCCGATAAGCTCACCCAAGCTTGGAGCAATTCCACCTCCTGGAGAAATAGGTACCATAATATGATTCAATTTCATTTTTAGTCCCTCTCATAATTTGGAAAATATAATCCAACACTTGACAGCACTAATCATCAACTAAAACGATTAAAAGCTAAGCCATTATTTCAACTATTAATGCTCGTAAAAATCAGATTTTAGCTAAATGATTACTCGATTTTAACGAACATAAAGTTATGCTAAGAGTATTGCAGAATATAAAAAAACCCCGCAATGCGGGGTGTCTCGAAAGTTCGCTCGAGCAAGGGAGTTAGAATGGTTTGTATTCGATAGCTTCATACAGCTACTTAATATAGCCTCAGTTTCTCAATGAACATTCCCTTAAAAAAGCAGTTTAATTCGTTCATTTAATAAGGAATTTTCTGACACAGATAAATCTTCGCCTAGATCTCTTTGGGGGCTTAAGTCTCTTTCGCGCTAACACCACATTGAAAGAGGAGGGTTGGCAGTCACACACCTTAAAATATCAGTGCGGGAGACAATCCCCACTAAACGATGCTCAGCATCCACAATAGGGATTGCATCCAAGCTATACATGACTAAGGCCTTGGCCACTCTACGAACATCTGTCACAGGATCCGCTGAAACAACAGATTTCCCCCTTGTTTGGATAACACTCGATAATGAAGTGTCCCGCCCCATTTGAACCGACGATTGAGACAAGAGCTTAGCGTATATTTGTTGGCGAGAGATTACTGAAACTAGCTGCCCTTTATTATCCAGAACAGGAACTACCTGATAATGCACCTGTTCGAATAACTCAAGTACGTATCCCCATGTATCGCTTAGCTGAACACTAACGACCGGTTGGCTCAT
>NZ_LWFZ01000846.1:0-832 GCF_001635225.1 Oleiphilus sp. HI0086 | reverse complement strand
TCACAAATATAAGAGGAGACATCACTTATGTGAATGACAAATTCGTCGAAGTAAGCGGATACGAGCGTGAAGAGCTGCTAGGCCAAAATCATCGAATTCTTAACTCTGGCTATCATGACAAAGCCTTCTTCGGCCAACTTTATAAAACAGCTGCTAAAGGCAGCGTATGGCGAGGCGAAGTCTACAACAAAGATAAACATGGTCAGAATTACTGGATTAGCAGCACTGTCATTGCCATTAAAGATATGAACGGCAAACCACAAAGTTATGTTGCCATTAGCTCGAACATTACTGGGAAAAAATCAGCCGAAAGCGAACTCATTACTGCAAAAGAAAATGCTGAACAAGCTGCAATTACGAAAAGCGAATTCCTCGCAAGCATGAGCCACGAGATCAGGACACCGATGAATGGCGTTCTGGGCATGCTGGGACTTCTGCTTAACTCCAAGCTTGATACTCAACAAAGGCACCGGGCTGAAATAGCGCAAAATAGCGCACAGTCGCTACTTACACTAATCAACGACATTTTAGACTTTTCTAAAATAGAAGCAGGCAAACTAGACTTGGAGCACCTTCTATTTAACCCGAAAAAGTAAATTGGCGATCTTGCAGAGTCTCTTGCCCAGCAAGCTCAACTACAAGAGCTAGAACTGATCGTCGACTTAAGAGGGTTAACCCTGTCAAAAGCAGTAGGAGACCCCGGCAGGATCCGCCAAGTCGTTACCAATCTTGTCAACAATGCAATCAAATTCACCAGCCAAGGTGAAGTCGTTATTTCTGCTCGGCTTACGGAGCTAAACGCAAATCTGCTTCAACTAGACATCGATGTGAC
>NZ_LWFZ01000845.1:0-1967 GCF_001635225.1 Oleiphilus sp. HI0086 | reverse complement strand
AATATTTAGCAAATTTTGATTTGCATATCCAGACACGGAAAAATAACCATGCTTAGCCAACTCAAAGTCTCCAACTTCGCCATCGCTGACCACCTGGAAGTTTTATTCAACAACGGCATGACCGTACTCAGCGGAGAAACCGGAGCTGGTAAATCAATTATTCTCGACGCATTAGGCTTGGCGCTTGGCGACAGGGCTGATACGAGCATGGTGCGTCACGGAGAGCCCAAGGCTGAAATTTCTGCAGCCTTTGAGTTAGACAAACACCCCAAGGCACTTGAATGGCTTAAAGACCACGACCTGGAAGAAGGCGAGCAATGTATATTGCGCAGAGTCATCACAGCCGAGGGCCGCTCGCGCAGCTATATAAATGGCCACCCTAGCCCTCTACAGAATTTAAAATCAATTGGCGAGCTACTGATTGATATTCACAGCCAACACGAACACCAATCCTTACTTAACAAAGATAACCACCGGGTGATTGTCGACAACTTTGGCCAACTACAAAGTACCTCAGACAAGGTTTCCAGCGCTTTTAATAAATGGTCAAGTCAAGCTAAGCACCTATCTAAACTTGAAAACAACCAGGATGAGATTACTGCCCGCATTCACCTCATTACCTTTCAACTTGAAGAGCTCGAGGCACTGGGCCTACAAGAAGGTGAAGTTGAGCAGCTCGAAAAAGAGCAATCCCAGCTAGCAAATGCAGAACTGCTTTTGAGTAGAGCACATGAAGCTCTAGCGTTATGTTCAGAGGGTGATGCTAATGCCGCCAGCATGGTTTCTTCAGCCTCCTCATCACTACACAACCTACCCAGCGAAAATCATGAGATTAGTGAAGCACTCAACATGCTGAATGAAGCGCAAATCCAAATTGAAGAGGCAGGTAGTAATTTACGCCATTTTATCGACTCATTTGAACTCAACCCAGCACGCCTGCAAGAAATCGAAGAACGCCTAAGCACTGCTTACCAGTTAGCAAGAAAACACCGCTGTGAACCCACTGAGCTGTTAACCATACAAAACAAACTCAGCAAAGAACTACATGACTTTAATAATGGCGACCAAAATCTGGAGCAACTGCAAGCTGAAGTAATCGAATTGGAAAACACTTACCGGGCCTTAGCTGAAACGCAGCGTCAGAAGCGTATAAAGTGTGCCAGCTCTTTAGAAAAGAAAATATGTGAGCAGCTAGCATTGATGGATATGAAGTCAGTGAAGTTCTGCGTCAGCCTAACACCTCTCGATAACAGCAAGGTAAGCCAGCACGGTCTGGATACCGTCGAATTCCTGATTAGCACCAATCCTGGACAGCCCCCCAAAGCCATCAACAAAGTTGCCTCAGGCGGTGAGCTGTCCCGAATCAGCTTAGCGATTCAAGTCATTGTCGCTCAAAACTCGACCATTCCAACACTGGTTTTCGATGAGGTGGATGTAGGCATTGGCGGCGGCACAGCACAAATTGTTGGCCGACTACTCAAATCGCTAGGCAAGAATGGACAAATCATTTGCGTTACCCACCTGCCACAAGTTGCCTCACAAGGTGACAACCATTATTTCATTAGCAAGAAATCAATTGACGGAAAAGTTAGCTCTTCGATTGACTTGCTTAATAAGAAAGCCAGAACCGAGGAAGTTGCTCGCATGCTAGGCGGTATTGAAATGACCGAGCAGACACTTGCTCATGCCAGGGAGATGTTGGAGACCGCATAAAAACTATAAACCACCGAGAACACTGAGCAACTTTCAGCCTTCACAGAGAAAAGCTTTTAAGACTTTTCTTTTTTCTCGGTGAAGCGTAGCGCCCTGTATCCTCTGTGGTTAATTATTCTTTATAAAAAAAGCCGCCTCAAAGAGCGGCTTTAGAAAACACAGTAATATCAAATCTTACTTCTTGGGACGAACATACAGCGTAAGGTTGTGATCGACTAATTCATAACCATGCTCTTCTGCAATTTCATGCTGAC
>NZ_LWFZ01000844.1:0-1236 GCF_001635225.1 Oleiphilus sp. HI0086 | reverse complement strand
CAACCAAGCGTACGGAAGCGTACCGACTTCATCTCTACCTTTTCACCTTCTTCAATCGGCATACGTTCATCATCAACCATGATCATGACGCCGTCACGTTCAACAACAGGTCGCTTCGCTGAGAAATAAAGTGGAACGATATCGATGTTTTCCAGGTGGATGTACTGCCAGATATCAAGTTCTGTCCAGTTAGATAAAGGGAATACACGAATGCTTTCACCTTTATTAATCTTACCGTTATAAGTATTCCATAATTCAGGGCGCTGATTCTTTGGGTCCCAGCGGTGGTTTTCATCACGGAAAGAGTAAACACGTTCTTTAGCGCGAGACTTTTCTTCGTCACGTCGTGCGCCACCGAAGGCTGCGTCAAACTGATATTTGTCCAGTGCTTGTTTAAGACCTTGGGTTTTCATTACGTCGGTGTGCTTGGCACTACCGTGAGTAAAAGGTCCGATGCCTTGATCAACGCCTTCCTGGTTGATATGCACGATCAGATCGAAGCCATACTTTTTAACGGTCTCGTCACGAAACTTGATCATTTCCTGGAATTTCCAGGTAGTGTCAACATGCATTAGAGGGAAAGGTGGCTTACCTGGTGCAAAAGCTTTGCGAGCCAAGTGCAGCATAACAGCGGAATCTTTACCGACAGAATAGAGCATTACCGGATTATCAAATTCAGCGGCTACTTCTCGAATGATGTGGATGCTTTCAGCTTCCAATTGCTTTAAATGAGTCAAATTGTATTGCGACATATATGTAACTCTTACCAGAGGTCAATAAACGAAAAAATCGTGTTTAAGTGGATAGCTGCTATTTCTATAGGCTGCTACCTAACAAAAGGGTGCGGAATTATAACAGGCTTGTCGCTNNATANTNANNTTTGGTCTAGACTCATAGATAATCCCAATCACACCAAGCGGCACACGCATCTTGCCAACCTGAATACCGGAAGGCATATACTTGAGATCGTTAATAATTCCAACAGGATCATCAAGCCCTGCTACTTGCTGCAAGCCTTCAATCATGCCATCTATACGCGCTGGCGTAAGCTCCAAACGATCAAGCATCGCATCATCCAAACCATTTTCACGCCCAGCCTCAAGATCCTTTTTATTCTCTTGAATCAACATATCACGCTTGGCATTCAAAGCATCAGCGGTTGCTAATAGAGCTTTGTTTTTTAATCCGGTACTGACTGAAGTCATCTGGCTAGCAGCTTGACGAGCTGCCTCACCC
>NZ_LWFZ01000843.1:0-887 GCF_001635225.1 Oleiphilus sp. HI0086 | reverse complement strand
CTGCGGCGCTATATCGACCTTTTCTACCAAGAGCATCACCAAAGCCGGAATTGGTGATACCTTCAAACTTTAATAGCCAAGAGTCATAAATATATTGAAGTTCAATACCAGTCTGATCGATAAGATGATAATGAGGAACTAACTCAGAAAACGTAGCATTCGGGCGGAAACTGGCTTCACGACTCGTGCCGGAAAAATGAGATAAAGCAAACTCTAATTCACCGACATAATGTGAATAACGGACAGCAAAGTCACTATGCCATTCTTGTGCACCCGATGCATAGCTTGCTTCATCATTACTTACCGGCAAAGGGCTTGCAGATAAGCGACCATCTTCGCCAACGAAGGTTCTTTCGCGAAAGTACGGTAACCAGAAAAGGTCAATCGTTCCCCAGTCTCGCTCTAATGAAAACTTAAGCATCGCCTGACCGAGCTTGTCTTCGCCATCGGGGTTTTCAACACTGTCGCTTTGATTAACGATATCAACGAGATGCATAGATTCTGTGACACCCCAAAACACCTTACCGACACCCGCTTGCAACTCCCAGGAATCGCCATAGTAGGTCCAGAGCGCTTCGCGTAAGTCAAAATGAGTGCGCTCATCATCCTCAAAGTCGTAACGACCAAACACCTTGGCAACAAAGTCTCCTTGCCCTAATGATGTATCGAATTCTATCTGCCCGCTTAGGGAGCTTTGAAATTGACTCTGATCGGCAAGCCCCTCTTCCACAAAGGTACGCGCTTGAAAACCTAACTCACCTTCAACACTCGCGAGGGCATTGCCACTACTAAGCATTAAAGCACTCGTAAGAAGCAAAGTAGAAGTTTTGTGGAAGATGGTATTTATTTTATTTGTCGATAGATTCAAGTTTTCGCCCGCCTTTTAC
>NZ_LWFZ01000842.1:0-908 GCF_001635225.1 Oleiphilus sp. HI0086 | reverse complement strand
ACCTTGGAAGCCACGGATAGTGTCTTTCAAAGATACATACTTACCCGGTGCACCCGTAAATACTTCGGCAACGTGGAAAGGCTGTGACAAGAAACGTTCGATCTTACGAGCACGTGCAACTGTCTGCTTATCTTCTTCAGACAATTCGTCCATACCAAGAATCGCAATGATGTCTTTCAATTCAGCATAACGCTGAAGTACTGTCTGTACACCACGTGCAATTTCATAGTGCTCAGCACCAATCACCAAAGGATCTAGCTGACGAGAAGTAGAGTCTAGTGGATCGATCGCTGGGTAAATACCCTTAGAAGCGATGTCACGACTCAATACAACTGTTGCATCCAAGTGAGAGAAGGTTGTTGCTGGAGATGGGTCAGTCAAGTCATCCGCAGGTACATATACTGCCTGGATCGATGTGATCGAACCAGTCTTAGTAGATGTAATACGCTCCTGAAGAACACCCATTTCCTCAGCTAGTGTAGGCTGATAACCTACCGCTGAAGGCATACGACCTAGCAGTGCTGATACTTCAGTACCTGCCAGTGTGTAACGGTAGATATTATCAACGAACAATAGTACGTCTTTACCCTCGTCACGGAACTTCTCAGCCATTGTCAAACCAGTCAAGGCAACACGTAGCCTGTTTCCTGGTGGCTCGTTCATCTGACCGTATACCATCGCTACCTTAGAGTCTGTTGGAGTCTCTAGGTTTACAACGCCAGCTTCCTGCATTTCGTGATAGAAATCGTTACCCTCACGAGTACGCTCACCAACACCTGCGAATACTGAAAGACCAGAGTGCTTCAGTGCGATGTTGTTGATCAATTCCATCATGTTTACAGTTTTACCAACGCCCGCACCACCGAATAGACCAACTTTACCACCCTTAGCGAATGGACAAACCAAGT
>NZ_LWFZ01000841.1:0-3876 GCF_001635225.1 Oleiphilus sp. HI0086 | reverse complement strand
ACATGTATGGCCCAACTGAAACCACCGTTTGGTCTAGCTGTGCNCAGATTACACAAACCCAAACACCGCCTGGATTGGGCTTACCTATCGCCAACACTCAGTTATATGTGCTGGATGAGCAGCTGCGCCCTGTCCCTAACGGCATCGCTGGCGAACTATACATCGGTGGTGACGGTTTGACCTTAGGCTATAACAATCGTGACGAATTAACCCGGAAGGTCTTTATTCCAAACCCCTTTGGAGACGGCCAACTCTATCGCACCGGTGATAAAGTACGCTACACCCACGACGGCACCCTTACGTATATGGGACGACTGGATCAGCAAGTCAAAGTACGCGGCTACCGAATAGAACTGGGTGAAATTGAGACGCTTATGCGCCAACACGACGCCATTGACGACTGCGCCTTAAGCGTACGAGAAGTCCGTGCCGGCGATACGCGGCTCATCGCTTATGTTGTATGGAAGAATAGCCCGATTAGTCTCAGTGAACTTCGTGAGCACCTGCGACAGCAATTGCCCCCTTACATGGTGCCGCAGCACCTTGAAGCACTCGGGGAGTTACCACGCACCCTTAACAACAAGCTTGATCGAAAGGCTTTAGAAAGCCTCCCTTTATCAGAATCAAGCTCGTTAGGCAAAGAAGAAGTACGGGCCGCTACTACAGCGACTGAACTTAAGTTACTGAGCATCTGGCAAGAAGTCATCAATAAACCCATATCTAACATCAATGAAAACTTCTTCGACCTAGGTGGGCATTCTTTGCTCATTGCACAAATCATCCACCGTGTTGAAATGGATATGTCGGTGCAATTGAAGTTCAGTGACCTCTACGAGTTTGCAGACATCGAGTCTTTAGCTAAAAAAATAGATCAATCGCAGCACACAGAACAATCAACCATAACAAAGCGTTCAGAGAATGAACCAGCCTTATTAACCCTTGCCCAACAAAGGCTTTGGTACCTGAATCAACTGGAAGGAAGCAGTACTGCCTATAACCTTCCCTCTGCATTCAGACTAAAAGGAAAACTCAATAAGCTTGCTTTAAATCAAGCTTTTCAAAACCTAATCAGTCGCCAAGAAGCGCTAAGCGCCGAAGTAATTGAAATTGATTCCCAGCCACATCAACGGCTTCGAAACATCAGTAATTTTGAACTAAGTGAAGTCTCTTTCGCAGATATAGATAAGCCAATTGAACGTGAGCTGGAACTCAAAAAACGCCTGACCGTTTTACAAAACCAGGTTTTCGATATCAATCACGATATTCTTTTTAAAGCAGAACTAATCATTCTTAGTGAAGAAGAGAGCATTTTGTTTTTTATGCCTCATCACATCATATTCGATGGTTGGTCTTTCGATTTATTTATACATGAGCTCAGTGAGAGTTATAACGCATACTGTTGCGGTATCAATGCTCAATTACCTGTACTCGATTACCAGTTTGCTGACTATGCGAATTGGTCACGACTCAACAGTTCACAAGAAGATGTAGAAAAGGATGTCAGCTATTGGGTAGAACACCTCCAAGGAGCTCCTAACCTTGATATGCCGCTTGATCGACCTCGTCCGGAAACTCAGGATATTCGCGGTGAGCAAGTTTCATTTGAGCTACCGAGTGACCTACTTTCCAGGCTTAACGGCTTAGCCCTAGAAAAAGACGTAACTTTATTTATGGTCATGATGGCCAGTTATTGTGCCTTGTTGGCAAAATATACCGACCAAGAAGACCTAGTCATTGCGACACCAATGGCTGACCGAACTAAGCCCGGCACTGAAGACCTGATTGGCTTTTTTGTTAACGCCTTAGTACTTCGCTTTAGACTGAGCCGAGAAATGCCATTCCTTGAGCTATTACAGCAGGTCAAGCAACAATGCCTAGAAGGTTTTGACCATATGAGAGCACCGTTCGAAAAGATCGTCGAACGCCTGAACCCTGAACGTGATATGAGTCGTGCTCCCATCTACCAAACCTCTATCACCTACCAAGACGTATCTAAACGCGAACAAGTCATGGGAAGTGGTGACCATACGATAAACATCAAGCAGTGTGAGATCCCTTCTCATGATTCACCACTCGACCTGAACATATGGTTTAAAAAACGCGGCGACTCACTCAGTGGAGCAATCGTCTATAGTACATCTCTCTTTACTGAAAAAACGATCCAAGGCTTTAGGGATCATTTTCTTACGATTCTCGGACAAATTGCACAAAACCCGATAACCAGGCTTTGCGATATAGAACTACTTAATCAAAGCTCAAGCAAGCAAGTGATGAGACAATGTATAGGACCTGCTCATGCTTGGCATGAAGAACAAGCCAAGGCCCCTCGCACTGTCGGTCACTACCTTCATCATCAAGCTCAACAATTTGCCGAAAGTGATGCCGTCATATTTGAGCAGGAAGTCTTAAGCTATCGTCAGCTTGATGAACTTAGCTCACAGTGGGCTCAGCTCCTATTAGAGGAACATGTATCCGTTGGGGATCGCGTAGGCTTGTGCCTGGACCGCTCTCAGCATATGCTCGCGGCCCTAATTGGCATATTGAAAGTCGGCGCCAGCTATGTCCCGCTTGACCCTGACTTCCCCGATGATCGTTTGGCGTACATGATTGAAGACTCGGGCTTACAACACCTAGTCACTCAAGAAGCGCATATCAAGCGCCTGCCTTCTGTTGCACACATACTCAATACCGACCTGATTTCTGAACGTCTATCACAGCAGAACACAGCTTGCCCAGATGTAACAATCCCTGAGGATACAGCTGCGTATATCATCTATACCTCCGGTTCTACCGGAAAGCCTAAAGGCGTTGTGGTACCCCATGCTTCCGTCATGAACTTCTTACACAGCATGGCAGAAAAGCCAGGGCTCGAGGCTGATGATACCCTGATGGCAGTAACAACTTTGTCTTTTGATATTGCCGTACTTGAACTCTACTTGCCACTATGGGTCGGCGCCAAAGTCATTATTGCCAAGAAACAGGATAGTAGTGATGGTCGACGTTTATTAAGCTTGCTGACAAAGCATCAGGCAAACTTCATGCAAGCAACACCCGCCACCTGGCGATTGCTGATCAGTAGTGGCTGGCAGGGTGAGCCTAGATTAAAAGCACTGTGCGGTGGCGAAGCATTGCCATTGGATTTAGCTGAAGAGCTACTTCAACGCTGTAGTGAGCTTTGGAACATGTATGGCCCAACTGAAACCACCGTTTGGTCTAGCTGTGCCCAGATTACACAAACCCAAACACCGCCTGGATTGGGCTTACCTATCGCCAACACTCAGTTATTTGTGCTGGATGAGCAGCTGCGTCCTGTCCCGAACGGCATCGCTGGCGAACTGTACATCGGTGGTGACGGTTTGACCTTAGGCTATAACAATCGTGACGAATTAACCCGGAAGGTCTTTATTCCAAACCCCTTTGGAGACGGCCAACTCTATCGCACCGGTGACAAAGTACGCTACACCCACGACGGCACCCTTATGTATATGGGACGACTGGATCAGCAAGTCAAAGTACGCGGCTACCGAATAGAACTGGGGGAAATTGAGACGCTTATGCGCCAACACGACGCCATTGACGACTGCGCCTTAAGCGTACGAGAAGTCCGTGCCGGCGATACGCGGCTCATCGCTTATGTTGTATGGAAGAATAGCCCGATTAGTCTCAGTGAACTTCGTGAGCACCTGCGACAGCAACTACCCCCTTACATGGTGCCACAGCACCTTGAAGCACTCGGGGAGTTACCACGCACCCTTAACAACAAGCTTGATCGAAAAGTCCTGCAAAGCTGGAACCTAACTCAAATGTCTGCCGGTGAATCGCGTCAAGGCCCCGAGACAAGCACAGAAAAGTGGTTAGCTCTCTGCTGGGGAGAAG
>NZ_LWFZ01000840.1:0-10771 GCF_001635225.1 Oleiphilus sp. HI0086 | reverse complement strand
GAGTCGGCTGAAATTGAGGCCGTCAGTGAATACCAAGTTCCAGCAGCAGACTCAGGCACAACGCTATACTACGCCATGGAAGAGCAAGCTGAAAAAGCCCTTCGTGTGACGGATCAGGGCAATATTATCTTCTTCAATACGCAAGACGGCAGCGTTGTCAGTAATCAGCGCCTACCCATCCCTGAAGGCGTTAGTGTCACAAGCGTCAGTGCTGCAGAGCCCGCCAGTCGCACTATTTTGGCAGGTTTGAGTAATGGCCAAATTATTATCGTTAAGCACAGCTACAAGATCACCTATCCAAACGATAAGCGCCTTATTACGCCTTATATCGAGTTTCCCTTTGGCGAAGAGCCAATGGATATGGACGAATCAGGGCACCCAATTACATTTGTCTCATTATCATTAACTGAAGACGCCATTTTGATCGTTGGCGCGAATGATCAAAGTGAACTGTTCTCAACTCGCTTCTCAAAAGAAGAAAACTTCATGACCGGTGAGGTAATGCTTGAAGCAGAGCCTGTTAGCATGCCGACATTGAATAGTGAACCAAAGTTCGTCATCGCTGAACCCGGTATGCGCTGGGTTTTTGTAGCATCGGAAAAAGACATCAACATCTTCGACCTGGCCGATAACGAACAGGCGACCATTAACGGCACCGTTCATTTGCCCGAGAACAGAGACATTATCGGCATGGAACTTTTACTTGGCGGTTCCTCTATATTGGTGACTGAGTCCGGCGGGATTGTTTCTCAATGGTTTATGGTTCGTGACGACAACAACCACTACTCATTACAGCGAATTCGTGACTTCTCAATTGATGAAGATTCTACGGCAGAAATCACATCAATCGCCATTGAACACCGCCGAAAAGGCTTTGCCTCGGTAGATGATAGCGGCACCATTTCTTTGTTCAACACGACTGCTCACAGCACAACATTAGAGAAGAAAGTAAGCGACGCCGCCATCACACATGCCAGCATCGCACCTCGCGCTAACTATGTATTAGTCGAAAATGAGCAAGGTCAGATTAGCTTCTGGCACATTGACAACGAACACCCTGAAATTTCTTTCTCAGCCCTATGGCAAGAAGTTTGGTACGAAGGGTACCAAGAGCCAGAGTACGTTTGGCAGTCTTCAGCCTCTAACAACGACTTTGAACCAAAGTACAGCCTGTCGCCACTTGCCTTTGGTACATTAAAAGCAGCATTTTACGCTATGCTAGTCGCGACGCCACTTGCTATCTGCGGCGCGCTATATACGGCTTACTTCATGGCACCCGCACTGCGTCGTAAAGTGAAGCCTTCGATAGAACTTATGGAAGCACTACCGACGGTTATCCTCGGTTTCTTGGCAGGTCTGTTTTTCGCGCCATTCATGGAAGATCACTTACCAGGCATCTTTGCTTGGCTCTTGATTACCCCGCTCTCTTTACTTGCGTTTGGCTTCATTTGGGTGAACTTACCCGACCGAATTAGACACGCCGTACCGGAAGGCTGGGACCCCGTGCTGTTAATTCCGGTTATCTTGTTAGCCTCGTGGTTCAGTATCGAAATTAGCCCGGTATTGGAAGTCGCCTTCTTTGGCGGCGATATGCGGTCTTGGTTGACCAATGAAATGGGCATCGATTTTGACCAGCGTAACGCCTTAGTCGTGGGCGCCGCGATGGGCTTTGCCGTCATTCCTACTATCTTCTCGATTACTGAAGATGCGATTTTCAGTGTACCGAAGCATTTGAGCTATGGCTCTCTGGCATTGGGTGCTACCCAGTGGCAAACCATGACTCGCGTCATTCTTCCTACGGCAAGCCCGGGTATCTTCTCTGCTGTAATGATCGGTATGGGTCGTGCAGTTGGTGAAACCATGATCGTATTGATGGCAACGGGTAACACGCCAATCATGGATGTGAATATTTTTGAAGGCATGAGAACCTTGTCTGCCAACATCGCAGTTGAAATGCCAGAATCCGAAGTNGGCAGTACACACTACCGTATCTTGTTCCTGGCAGCCTTTGTATTGTTCCTCTTTACCTTTGTTGTTAACACCTTTGCTGAATGGGTTCGTCAGAGCCTTCGTTCTAAGTACAGCGTAATTTAAGGATTAAAATCATGAGAGTACCTTTAAAGAAATGGTTTAAAGACGGCGATCCTTGGGTTTGGTTAAACGCTGGCGCGGTCGCAATCAGCTTGGTGATGGTCTTTAGCCTGTTAATCCTGATCGCTTCACGTGGTTTAGTGCACTTCTGGGCACATGATGTCGTCGAGGCTGATGTAGAAAACCGAAATGGCGGTACCTATAAAATCATGGGTGAGCTGGTCGAAACAGAAAGTGTTTCTGCTGTTCAGCTGAGAGAGGCTGGTTACAAGGTTCCTCAAGGCGTCGAGTTTATGGATCGTCACCTGCTTAAAATGGGTAACCGGGATGTAACGGGCAGTGACTTCCGCTGGGTATTGGATGCCTCCTTAAGTAATCGTCATTACCCTGAAGATATTATCGCAATGGAACGTCGCGAATGGGGTAACTTCTACGGCTACCTTAAAGATGTAAAAGAAAGCGGCCAGGTTGTCGCCTCTGGAAATGGCGCATGGGATGAACTGAGCAAGCGTATCGAACGTGCATTGAGCATTCATGATGAGATCTATACGATCGAAAAGGCCGAGATCGGCAGCATCAACAGCCAAATCGAGCGTTTACGCCTAAAAGAGCGCTCTTATGAGCTAAACAATGAGCTAACAGCTCAGCGTCAATTAGCGCTTAAAGAAGAACGCGCAGCGCTCGATAATCAATACAAAGGGCTGCAATCACGCCTGAGTGATTTATACACGCAAATCAATCGTGACAGTCTCGTCGCAACAACAGCGGATGGCCAAGAGCGAGAAATCGAGATAGCCCACGTTGTTCGCGCATTCCAGCCTAACAAAATGTCGCTGGCTGAGAAGATCTCCTTCTATATTGAGAAGCTAGTTGAGTTTGTTAGCGATGACCCGCGTGAAGCCAACACAGAAGGCGGTATCTTCCCCGCTATTTACGGTACGGTTTTGATGGTAATCGTCATGTCTATCATGGTGACACCACTAGGCGTTATCGCCGCTGTTTACTTGCGTGAATATGCACACCAGGGTGCAATTACCCGAATTATCCGAATCGCGGTTAACAACCTCGCCGGTGTTCCCTCTATCGTATACGGTGTATTTGGCCTGGGCTTCTTTATTTACTTCCTGGGCTCAGGTATTGATCAGGCCTTCTTCCCTGAGGCATTACCCGCGCCGACGCTAGGTACCGGTGGTTTGTTATGGGCTTCAGTCACGCTAGCGATCCTGACATTGCCAGTGGTTATTGTAGCGACTGAAGAAGGCTTATCACGTATTCCAAGATCCATTCGTGAAGGTAGCCTGGCCTTGGGCGCAACCAAAGCTGAAACACTCTGGCGTGTCGTACTACCTATGGCAAGCCCTGCAATGATGACCGGTGTTATTCTTGCGATTGCTCGTGCAGCGGGTGAAGTTGCGCCATTGATGCTGGTAGGTGTGGTTAAGCTAGCGCCTTCATTACCGCTAGATGGCAACTACCCTTATCTGCATTTGGACCAGAAGTTTATGCACTTAGGCTTCCATATCTACGATGTTGGCTTCCAGAGCCCTAACGTCGAAGCGGCACGACCACTTGTTTACGCAACCTCGCTATTATTGGTTATCGTTATTGCAATGCTAAACCTAAGCGCAGTCGCGATTCGTAACAAGCTACGTGAGAAGTACAAAGCATTAGAAGTTTAACTAGCGCCTGAAATGGTTTGAGTTTTAATAATTATTGAGTTAACTGGATAGACACCAGAAAGAGATATGACTATGCAAAATGATACAAATGATTCGACGACACAAGCAGGCGCACAAACCGAAACTAAGACGCACGCTATCGATATCAGTTCACTACAGCGTAAGTCTGCAGCTCTAAAGCTGGAAGACGAAAAAATTGCACTAACCGTTGACGATTTACGCTTATGCTACGGTGAAAAAGAGGCCCTTCACGGCGTAAATATGCAGATCCCACAGAACCGAGTAACGGCTTTTATCGGCCCATCGGGTTGTGGTAAATCGACATTATTGCGTTGCTTCAATCGCATGAACGATTTGGTTGATGGCTGTAGCATCACCGGTAAAATCATGCACGAAGGTAAAGATATCTACCAACGTAAAGTCGAAGTGGCTGAACTTCGTCGCCGCATTGGTATGGTATTCCAGAAGCCAAACCCTTTCCCAAAGAGCATCTATGAAAACGTCGCTTATGGCCTGCGTATTCAAGGAATCAACAAAAAGCGTATTCTAGATGAAACAGTAGAATGGTCTCTACGTTCTGCAGCACTTTGGGATGAAGTTAAAGATCGTCTTGATGATAGCGCATTGGGTCTATCCGGTGGTCAGCAACAACGTTTGGTGATCGCACGAACCGTTGCTGTTAAACCAGATGTATTACTGCTTGATGAACCCGCTTCAGCCTTGGACCCATTGTCTACGCTGAAAATTGAAGAACTGATTCACCAGCTAAAAGATGACTATACTATCGTTATCGTAACCCACAATATGCAGCAGGCTGCTCGTGTATCTGACTACACGGCGTTTATGTATATGGGCGACTTGATCGAATTTGGCAACACTGATGAGCTGTTTACCAACCCACGTAACAAGCAGACTGAAGACTATATAACCGGTCGTTACGGTTAGGTTTAGGACTATATCAACTCGCTACATGACACTATGCTGCATTAACGGATAAAAGAGGCAAATATGAGTATTACAACAAACGACGGCCACACTCAGCACATTTCCCAGCAATTCAATCAGGATTTATCTGAGTTGCGTAACCAGTTGCTAAATATGGGCGGTATCGTACAGCGTCAAGTATCTGATGCAGTAGAAGCTCTTATCACCAACAATAGCGAACTCGCCGATACGGTCCGTAACAAAGACCAAGAAGTTGACGCAATGGAGTTACTGATCGACGAAGACTGTACCCAGTTGATTGCACGACGTCAGCCGGCAGCGAGTGACCTTCGCTTAGTCATTTCTATCATCAAAATGGTTGCAGATATCGAACGCATTGGTGATGAAGCCAGTAAGATTGCCAAAATGGCAATCCGCCTGACTGAAGAGGGCAAAGCACCTCGCGGCTACGTCGAAATTCGCCACATCAGCGATCATGTTGGTCAAATGGTCAATGGTGCACTCGATGCCTTTGCACGTTTCGATATCGATATGGCACTGGATATTATGAAAGAAGACCATGCTGTCGATGCCGAGTACAAGTCAGCGGTTCGCTCACTGATGACCTTCATGATGGAAGACCCTCGCAGTATCTCCCAGATTCACAGCGTTATGTGGGTACTACGTGCCTTGGAACGTATCGGTGACCATGCGTGTAATCTGGCTGAGCACGTGATCTACATCGTAAAAGGTAAAGATGTGCGTCATATGCCGATTAAGCAAGCTGAGCAGCTTGTTGAGTCTTCCAAGTAGTTAGTTCAAAAGAGTGCCCTAGGCTTTGCCTTGGCACTCTCTGTTTTTGCAAGTAGCGCTCTACTCTACATTCTGTACTTGCTCGCGCATCTGCTCGATCAAAACTTTCAACTCTACCGCCGCTTTTGTGGTGTCTGTTACGATAGACTTAGATGACAAGGTATTGGCTTCTCGGTTTAACTCCTGCATAAGGAAATCAAGACGTCGCCCCACCGGCTCCTTTTTCTTCAGTACACTTCGTACTTCAACTACATGAGCATCTAAACGATCAAGCTCTTCAGCCACATCAGTTTTCTGCGCTAGCAAAACCATCTCTTGTTCAAGGCGTTCATTGTCCATTTGTACAGAAGCTTCTTCGAAGCGCTTCTTCACTAATTCGCTTTGCTTTTTAAGAATATCTGGCAACCAGGCGCGCACTTCTTTAACGATATTTTCAATAGCGACTAAACGCTCTTCAAACAGAGGCTCTAGCTGAGTGCCTTCACGTTGACGGTTTTCCAATAATATTTTTAAGCAGGCCTCAAAGGACTCATTGGCTTGTGCCAACAGTTGCTGGCGGTCACCTGACTCATTATCAATCACGCCAGGCCATTGAAGCACCGAGATCGCATCAACCGGTGCGACGTCATCAAATAACTCATTTACCGAACGGCAGGCTTCACTTAACTGAGCGAGCACTTCAGCATTCACCTTCAAGCCATCAGCTTTACGGTTACTGGGCTGCCACTTTAAGGAACAGTCTAGCTTGCCCCGAGATAAGTACTTACGCATCAAGGATCTGAGTTTAGGTTCCGCTTCACGAAACATATCCGGTATTTTTAAGTGAGGCTCGAGATAACGATGATTGACCGTTCTTAGCTCCCACGTTAATACACCTTGTTCACTTTCAAGTTCTAAACGTGCAAATCCTGTCATGCTTTTCAGCATTGGTACTTCCCCACTTAGCTCAGTTACGTATGTTCAAATTGATTTACGAATTCTACTCGCTAGGCACTTAGAAACCCACCTTTAAAGTGATAAACTTGCCGGCAAATTTTCCCGGTACCCCTTTATTTAATTCCCCAATAGGAAGAACTTTATGAGACCAAGCGAACGCCAACCAGATCAAGCACGCGAGATTAAAATCACCCGAAACTACACAAAACATGCTGAAGGCTCTGTCCTGGTTGAGTTTGGCGACACCAAAGTTATCTGTACTGCCTCAATAGACGAAAAGGTACCCCGCTTCCTAAAAGGTGAAGGACAAGGTTGGTTAACCGCTGAATATGGCATGCTGCCTCGCTCTACCGGTTCACGTATGATCCGTGAAGCAGCAAAGGGTAAACAAACAGGTCGTACCGTCGAAATTCAGCGTCTAATCGGTCGCTCATTACGCGCCGCTGTTGATATGAAAGCACTCGGCGAACGCACCATTCAAATCGATTGCGATGTTATCCAGGCAGATGGAGGTACTCGTACAGCGTCTATCTCTGGGGGCTGCGTGGCACTCATGGACGCTCTTCAAGGCTTGGTAGATGCAGGAAAACTGAAAGAAATCCCGCTAAAGCAAAAGATTGCGGCGATTTCTGTAGGCATCTACAAAGGTACACCCGTTCTCGACTTGGACTACCCGGAAGACTCAGAAGCAGAAACTGATATGAACGTGATCATGACAGACAAAGGCGGCTTTATCGAGATTCAGGGCACTGCTGAAGGTGAAGCGTTTGAAGAGTCCGAATTTAATGCCATGTTAGCACTAGCGAAGAAAGGCATTAACGAGATATTTGAATTACAAGAAGCTTCTCGAAACTCGTAGAGAAAGCCTAGAATAAAAAAAGGGATGGTAGCAAAACCATCCCTTTTTTTATTCTGATCATCTAGTTACATGATAAGTATAAGTGATATTGATCCCCTCATTCGTTTCAAATCTAATATCCGTCCATCCTCTAATAACAAGATTGGTGAGTGTTTATCACTAAATATATTGGCAGGTCAGTAGACTGGTAATCATTATAATGTTGATATATTCTGCACCAATGCTGTCACACTTTTATATTCTGACAAGGAAATTAGCAATGCAACTGAAGCAACTGACATCCCTACTCTTCATCTTCAGCCTGACACCTCTTAGCCACGCTGATGCCTTTGCCGAAATGGAAGCTGACTCAAGCAGAGAAGCTAGCACTTATGCTGAGCTTGATGCGGAAACAGGAAGCTGCCTCACAGAGTTACGTGAGAACAACCAGCGAGCAACGAAAATGTTAGCTGTACTAAAAAAGAAGAAGAGTAAGATCGCCAAGCTGGAAGGTAAAGTCGAGAGCCTGACGGCTAAGCTGATTGATCGCTCTGGGCCAAAGGCTTGTGATACCTCCGCGCTAAACCAACGTATTTCCATACTGCAAAACCAAAACGCTCAACTTAATGCCGAACTAACGACACTTAGAAGTACTCAAGCTGGCAATGCGAATCAGACGCAACAGGCTTTACTAACTGCACAGCGCGAGAACCTTGCACTTAAGCAACAAATGGCAGAATTGCAAAATAAACTGATGCTTGCAGGCTCCAAATCAAATACGGTCGTTCAAACTGTTACGGCTAATAGCCTCCCTAACGTAAGTGGCATTGATATTGAAGAAACCGTTGATGCAAGTTGGAAAAGCTCGGCTAGAGGGTTCCAAAATCGATTAGGCCAGGACTTCGCTTACAATTGCCCACCAAACGGAGCTGTGCAAAACGTTTATGGGGGAAATAATAAATATTATGTTGATTCATCAGTGTGTACTGCTGCGATCCATGCAGGTCTGATGACTGCAAAATCAGGTGGTACCGTCGCAATCCGAATTATTAGAAGCAAGCATGGCTTTAAGGGCTCATACAAAAACGATATCCAGAGTAATAACAGAAACAATCGCTATCAAAAAGGATTTACTTTCATAGCCTTACCTTAGTTTATTCTAAGTCGTCCTCTTCCATCAATGCAGGCTGCTATGAAAAGAGCACTCTTTCTTAAACCGCTAACGCTCTCTAGCATATGTCTGCTCGTCGCTTGTGCAGGCCAACAAAGCAAACCGAATATTGGTGACCAAGCCTGCTGGTTAGAGCAGCCAATAACAGAGGAAAGAATTGGCCAATTCGGCCTAGCCAGAGACCTCTACATTGGTGGCGAGACACCGATAACAAAGAGCCGTAAACGGGCGGTGGCGAGCTTGGCTGACTACCTTGCGGTTAACCAAGATATTGAAAGTGTCTTAGAAAGCGTTAATGACAAAGTAGACTCGGCCTCCTTAAATGGCCAAACCCTATATTTTAGCGATGAGTTTAGCCTAGATGGCTATGCCTACAGCTACGCAACGCTCGACAAAGTAGAGATCTCAAAACAGTGCCCTCCGCAAAGCTGCGATATCTCGGCCTGTCAGCCTGCCTGGCTGTGCACTCCTTCAAAGGGCGATCAAATCGCCATGCTCGGCGTAAGCTACCAGGCAACTAGCCCGGTTGAGCAGCATTATAAATCAATTGAGAATGCCTTGATGCAGGCGGAATATATGTATGGCGTTGATATTGTTGCGCAGAAGAACTTCCGCCAAACCAATAGCAATTACTTTCGCTACAATGTATTTAAGCAAGATGGAGAGGTAAACACCGGTACCCAAGAGGCACTATCCTATGCCGTAACAGACCGCTGCTCTTCTCAAGGAACCTTGTACAGCCGCGTGGCACTCTATGGCGATATTCGCCAATCTGAAGCCAAGCCTGTGACCAATAATGCCTGGTTAAAAGACCCCAAACACCTTGGCTATGATGGTGCTATCGGTTCCGTACAAAAACCTGTCGCATCGGGTTTGATTTCAGACCAGATTAAGCTTGCCATCAAGCGTGCAGCAATTCAGCTGGCCTTTGAAAAAGAGAGCGACGTTTCTGAAGAATCTGTGATCATCCAACGAGGAGATAACAGCTCTTTGTTAATTAGCAATATCAATGAAAATACCAATGTTAAGCTTCATGCCAAAGTACTGAGCATTCACTTTAAAGAAAGTGAAGGTGGCCAGCTTGAAGTCTTTGCCTGGTTAGCACGCATCAACTAAATAGAACATTGCTTAGTCAAGTAGATGATCCGCTTGTATATCCACTGGACTTAATTTTCATGATGATTTATAAAAGTTATGGTATAGATAGAGTTTGTATTGCTGTTTAGGGAACGAACAATGTCAGTCCTTCATTATTTTTTTCTTCTCAACAAAAATATTTTATCTCAAAACGAAGACTTGTCCTTCAAGTATAAATAACAAAACATAAACTACCCATAAGGAAGAAACATGAAACTGAAGAAATCCCTCCAAACACTTTCTACGGCTGTTGCATTTTCATTGCTTGGCGCTTGTGCTTCTCAAGCCCCTGCACCTGAAGCACCTAAAGCGAAGTTACCTTCATGGGTGCTAATGCCTATCATTGAAAACGGTATCGCTGACACACAATGCGTAAGCGCAACCACTGATATGAACGTATTGAAAAACAAAGCAACGGCTTTAGCTCGCGCAGAACTAGCCAAGCAGATTGAAGTAAAAGTTAAAGCCATGGATAAGACCTACCAGCGTCTAACCGATACAGCTGAAGGCTCAACCACCGGCGGTACTTTTGAGTCGGTTTCCAAGCAGCTAGCAAACAAAACCTTATCTGGTAGCCGCGTCACCAAAATTGACTATGTAGACTTCCCGGACGACACACAAAAGCTATGCGTCATGGTGACTATGTCTCCAGAACTCACCGAATCTTTGTTTAAAGACTTGCTTCAAGGTTCTGGCAAAAGCATCTCTCCTAAAAACGAAGCTGTTTTATATGAGCGTTTCTTAGCCAAGAAAGCAGCCGATGAAATGGAAGCTGAGTTTAGCGCTGAAAACTAATCACGGCGCTTATCACCTTTGCCAGGGCGGGTACAAGCTCGCTCCTGGCTCTTCCTAAATCGTATTGAAGCCTTAAACAAATAAAAGGATAACGTTATGAAAAAGGGCGGCTTTAAGTTACTCAATTTAGCGGTTTTGCTAGCACTTCCAATAAGTAACCTTTCTGCTAGTGACCCTTTTAATGAAATGAACGAAGCTTTTGGTGACATCGACAAAGCTTTCGAGCAAAGTGCACCCCCTAGTAAAAAACCGGAAATGTCCGAGTTTGAGAAATTCAAACTTCAAGAAACAAACGCCTTCGATAGCTATAAGAAAAAGCTGATGGAAGAGTTTGCAGAGTTTAAGAAAATATCCCAGAAAGAAACACAGCGCTATCAAAGCAAGCTC
>NZ_LWFZ01000839.1:0-1741 GCF_001635225.1 Oleiphilus sp. HI0086 | reverse complement strand
GAAGCAAGCCTTGAGTTCAACAGGGTTACAAAGTTAGTCAGCTATTACCGTATTTTGTGCCTAGATTTGGCAGATTACCTGGAGAAAATAAGTGCAGGAAAAGATTTCGATTGTTGGTTTGATTCTTGATGCAAGTTTTATTGTGCAGTTGGTTATGTTGGCATTATTGCTTGCGTCGNTAATATCCTGGTATCTGATATTCCAGCGCTCTAGTTTCTTCAGACAGGCTAATGCGCAGCAGCATAATTTTGAGGATATGTTTTGGTCCGGCATGGATCTAGGAAAATTGTACAAAAGAAGTTCCGGGTCGGCAGCGAGTAGTGGGCTTGAATTGATTTTTAAAGCGGGGTTTAAGGAATTTAACCGTTTAAAACAACAAGCAGGCGTAGACGCCGATGCCGTGATGGAGGGGACGCAGCGCTCAATGCGTGTTGCGCTTTCGCGAGAGGGTGAACGACTTGACTCCAATCTGCCATTTTTGGCAACAGTTGGCTCTACAAGCCCTTATGTTGGTCTGTTCGGCACAGTTTGGGGGATTATGAACTCTTTTCTCGGGCTTGCTCAGCAGCAGCAAGCGACCTTGGCGACGGTAGCGCCAGGTATTGCTGAAGCACTAATTGCTACTGCAATGGGGCTATTCGCAGCAATTCCTGCTGTTGTTGCTTATAACAGGTTTTCGGCAAGGGCTGATGCGCTTTATACAAGCTATGAAACTTTCGCTGATGAGTTCTCGAGTATTCTTCATCGAAATATTCATTCAAGTGCAGGAAGTGCAAAAGACGGTGTTGCTGATAATACTTCTAATAGAGGCTGATAACGGTGCCTAGATCTAAGCGTAAACCCATGTCCGATATAAATGTTGTTCCCTATATCGATGTGATGCTAGTGCTGCTTATTATCTTTATGGTGACAGCACCAATGCTGACTCAGGGGATCAAGATTGATTTACCCTTACTTGATAGCGACCCGGTAGAAAGTGCTAAAAGCCTCGAGCCGATTGTCGTGACGGTCGACTCAAACGGTGCTTACTATATGGAAATGACATCATCAAGCAAGAAACCTTTAGAGCTTCAGGTCGTACTAAAAAATGTAAGCTCTATTCTTCAACACGAACCTTCTACTAGTGTTCTTGTGCGAGGAGACAGGCATGTAGAGTACGGAGTTGTGGTTGAGCTGATGGCTGCTTTACAGAATGCCGGTGCGAAAGATGTCGGATTGATCACTGAGGACCCATGAAGAAAAACACGGCTAAAGATTCTCAAGCTCGTGCTTTGAAAAAGCAGGGAGCAAGTGGAAAGTCTTCAGATAAGCGTGCAACGGAAAACTTTAAACTCCTTAAGGTCTTGTTAGGCGAGGCGATAGAGGTAAAAAATCGAAAGTTTCTGATTGCTAGTGTTGCTGTTCATATATTGGTCATTGCTGCATTCTTTTTCAATTGGCAGAGTAGTAACGAGCAAACAGTTAAGTTGCCTCCAAAAAGTATTCAAGCTCGTGTGATTAGTGAAAATGAACTACAGCAACTCCGAGATAGGGAGCGGGCAAAGGTTCAGGAAAAACAAAAGGCTCTGGATAAGAAAAAGGCTCTGGATAAGAAAAAGGCTCTAGAGAAGAAAAAGGCTCTAGAGAAGAAAAAGGCTCTAGAGAAGAAAAAGGCTCTGGAGAAGAAAAAAGCTCTGGAGAAGAAAAAGGCTCTAGAGAAGAAAAAAGCTCTGGAGAAGAAAAAGGCTCTGGAGAAGAAAAA
>NZ_LWFZ01000838.1:0-2658 GCF_001635225.1 Oleiphilus sp. HI0086 | reverse complement strand
GAAAGCAAAGTGGATATGGCTGGTAACCCTGACGACCTGGGTAACTGCTTCGGAACGGTTTTTGTGGCTTTGCCTGTTGGGATCGAGAATCCGCTGGAGAGAGTCTGCAAGATTAAGCATGACATGATTTCTTTGAAACAGTCTCTTCAACCAGCTTTGTCCTACGGCATTCTTTATGCGGCAGGCATGCTGCCTAAAAATGTTCAGAAAACCCTATTGGAAAGTTTTGGTAACAAAACCTCCGCTGTCTTATCTAATGTGCCTGGTTCTAGAGAGACTCGCTACCTAGCTGGGGCTGAGATTAAAGAGCAGATGTTCTGGGTTCCCCAGACGGGTGATATCGGTTTAGGTTTGAGCATCATTAGCTATGCGGGGCAAATTCAGTTTGGTTTGGTTGGCGATGCAAAGCTGTTCCCTAACCCTGAGCGTATTGTGAAGCACTTTGTTGAACAGCTCGAGAAGCACCGTACTGACATCGTATCAAGTTATATTGAAGACCTTGTTCAGCCTGTGATGGCCTCGTAACTAGCAGTCCTTGAGTGTTTGTTAGGATCTAAAAAGTATCCAGTATATGAATCGTTCATTATTACTGGATACTTCTAGTGTAAATTCAGTATCATTACCTGCTTTAAGGCTGCGAGCGACGAAAGCTTGCTGTTCGAAACTCCTTTGAAAGTAAAGTTAGGTAGCTTATGTCCGATAGTCCGTCACTCAATGCTAATGACCAAGTTCCACTTAAGCATAAACTCAACTTGGAAACTGCTAGAGCTCCCTGGCGCGAGCTACAGACTTTCTTCGCCTCGGGCATGGTGCTATACGTTGCTCCGGGTCTTGATCTATTGTTGGTGGGCGAGCAGTTTGCGGCAGATAATGCTCCGATCTTCAAGGAATGGCTAGCCTCGGGGCAGGTTGCCCAGGTTTCAGATGATCAGGCCTTAGCCTGGTATGAGGCCGATGCCGAACTGTGGACTTTAGTGATTAAACCTTGGATTCTAGTCCAGGCGGTTTCTAAATAAACTTAGTTCTGAGAATGCTAGTAAATATGTCCATTTTTATTAGCATAGCTGTTTAGTACGGCTTTGGCTTCGTCTCGGCAGACTTCAGTTATTACTTCTATCTTTCTTTTTTCAAGACCCGCTTTCCAAGCATTGGGTTTATCTCCTTCGTCAAAGCCTATCGCTTCGGCATCTTTGCCTGTTGCCGCACAGACGACGCGATGAATACCTGACCAGGGGATTGCTCCCAGGCACATAGCGCAGGGTTCGGTACTGGTAAGCAGTTCTAACCGGTGCTCGGATTTTGCTAGTTCGTAACTACCCAGTTGTTGTTGAGCCAAGCTGATAGCAAGGATTTCTGCGTGTAATATTGATAGACCTTGGCTTGTGACCAGGTTGACACCTAAAGATATCAGTTTGCCAGACTCGGTCTCAAAAACGCCTGCGGCAAAGGGGCCGCCAGTATCTTTATTAATGTTTCTTTGTGATGCCGCGATGACGAACTTCATTCGCTCGCTCAGGCTTTCACTTATCTGGTAGCTAGCACGATATTCACTTAACCAGTTAGGAAGCTGGATTTCTAAAGAGTTTGCGTAGGGGTCAATCATCTTTTACACGGCTTTTAAGACTGAGTAACTGGCGGTTATGTGTTTTCGAGAGTGTGATAATAGCCAGAATCGCGCCTACCAGTGCAATTGCCATATCAGATTGAGTATCCCAATTATCGCCTTGAGTACCTAAAAATGCTTCTGCTGCCTGGTCTGATAAGAGTGCGACCCACCATTCGATAAGTTCATAAAATGCGCTGAAGGCCAAGCATATGCTAATAATATAGAAATTGAGCCAGCTGACGCCGTTAACGACCTGCTTTCGAATAAGGATTTCTCTGGCAAGAATGGCTGGGACAAAGCCTTGTGCGAAATGGCCAACTTTATCGTAATTGTTGCGGTCCAAGTCCCAGGCTTCTTTTATCATGTCGAACAAGGGGACTTCTGCGTAGGTGTAATGTCCACCAATCATTAAAATGATACAGTGAATCAGGATTAGGAAGTACAGCAGGGGCGTCAGTGGAAAGCTTCGCCTTGTCGTAACGATTAATACCAGGCCGATGATCGCCGGAGCGACTTCTAGCACCCAGGTATACAAGTCTATAGGTTCGTAGCCTGACCAGCCGAGCACGGCAAAATAGAGTGTAAGCCAAAGAACTTGAGTTGCATTTGCCGGCATAGCTGTCCACGTCCCTTAAGGTTGCTTTTTTCCTTGTACAGTATGGATGATCGTACCACCAAGCATCGCTGCGACAAACAAAAAAGTATCGCTGTGCAAGTAGCTTAAGGCGGCAATAGCCGGGCCAGGGCAGTAGCCATAAAGCCCCCAGCCGACGCCGAACAAAACAGAACCAATGATCAGCCGCTTATCCAGTTTTTGTTTGTTTGGAAGACAAAACTCGCTATTTATTATCGGCCGACGCTTGAAAATAAAATGGTAGGCGAGCATGGTCGTTCCCACGCCGCTAGCAATAACAAACATTAACGTCGGATCCCAGTTGCCGAATAGGTCGAGAAAGCCAAGGACTTTTTCTGGGTTAGTCATACCTGAAAAAGCGAGCCCCAGGCCGAATAACAGACCAAAGAAAAGATATATTAGAGCATTCATATGACAT
>NZ_LWFZ01000837.1:0-3576 GCF_001635225.1 Oleiphilus sp. HI0086 | reverse complement strand
AAAACCCCGCAATTGTCGCAATGCATGACCCTAAACGACGGCACTTCAATTTACTTAAGGTAAGTGCTAAGAGGCTAATCCGAAATACTCTGTCAACGAAGGAATGGGTTCAACATTCGACCAAAAAAGCCCGTCATTTTCAAAGGAGCATCCATCACAGCAAAGCATATACAGTCTTCTTCCATATGCGCTCTTGGCTGGTGAATAGTCTGGGTGTCGGCCAAAATGAAATCATCTTTATGATAATCACCTGCTTTATCGCAAAAACTACCACGCATCACCAAGGTAAATTCATTGCCCTCATGTGTATGCTCTGGGAGTTCTTTGCCTGCAGCGATTCGATAAAACTTAGCGGTGTAGCGTTCATCGGAAATAGGTAATACAAACTCTTTTATGCTGCTTGAAAAGCCTGACCACGATAACTGGTCGAAGTCTTTATCAACAAACCGCCTCAGTGGCGGTGGAATCTCGACCTGCTGATTCGCTGAGTTCAAAGGTTTGTCATTCGCGACAGGATCATCAAGCCGCGCGAGAATATTGTCTAGTACGTTCGCGCCAACCGGCTCAGGCTCCAGGCTAGATAATATATCACCGCCTAAGCTTTCGTAACGTCGTACTTTTGCGGCACACGAACCGCAAGTTTCGATATGACAAGCAACGATAATACCCAAAGCATTAGGTGCCTGCCCAGCAGCGAACTGCATTAAAAGGTCATCGGAAGGATGATAATTAGCCATGTCATATGCTCTTTTGCCAAGTTATCTAGCTTTTTCATTGCTAGTCTGAGTCTCGATTTAATCGTGCCAAGGGGCAAGTCCAATTCCCCTGCAATTTCACTGTGTGATTTCCCTTCAAAGTAAACCTTGTAGACAATCTGTTTTTGCTCGTCAGGTAAGGCTGTGATTAAGTTACGAACAATCAGCGCATTTAGATCACTTTCGACTTCACTTTCTAGAGATTCACCACCCTCTTCATAAAACAAGTCATCAGATTGGACCAAATCAGGGCGACCCTTACGTGCAATATCAATACGTTTGTTACGAACAATCGTATATAACCAGGTAATCGCAGTGCCGGATTCTGGCTTAAAGGTATGCGCTTTTCGCCATGCGGTTAACATGCACTCTTGTAATAGCTCCTCGGCATCTGCTGAGTTCGAACCACACTTAATGGCATACGCTTTCAAGCGTGCAGAGCTTAAGTTAAATAGTTCTATAAACGCACTACGGTCTTGATTTTGAGCAATACTCATTAACAAGGCGTTTAACTTTTGGTTTTCTGGAGTGATGGTAGCCACCGGGCCTTCCTGCAAGAAATCTACGTTTGAATCATTCCTGAAATGTAAAGCATATTACTATTTGGGTAAACCCATAAATCCAATATCTGAGCTATGCCGTATAGTTAGTAGAATCTTTTAATACTTAGGTGAGACATGAAATCAGACGTAGTTATGGACACAGTTATGGACGTAGTCATAATTGGTGCAGGCATGGCAGGATTAACGGCTGCTAAGCAGTTACAACATAGAGGCAAAAAGGTAGCGGTGGTCGAAAAGTCACGCGGAACTGGCGGCAGGCTCTCATCAAAGCGCTTACCACTACCTGACGACCAAAGCCTTACGTTTGACCTCGGCTGCCCTAGTTTCTCTAGCGAAACACCACAATTTAAAGCTCAACTTGATAAGTGGCTGGCCGATGAGCTTATCGTTCCCTGCGCCAATCAGCCAGAGTACTATGTTGGCCGAGAGCGAAACTCCAGCATCACGCGCCACATTGCTAAAGACCTGAACATTCACTTTTCCACCCGGGTTTGTCGCCTCGAAAAGGAACGTGAGCTTTGGCAGGTTTACACTGAATCACCTACTGGCGAGCAGCTGTTCTGCACAGCAGAGCACATTGTAATCGCAACGCCACCTCAACAAGCTTACGACCTATTACCCAAAGGCAATAGTCTCTGCCCTCTAATCGAGCACATTAAAATGGAACCACAATGGGTACTTCTCTTGGCCGTTCGTAGCAGTACAGAACTAAAAATAGATTCTGCACAGCACCCAAATATTAAGTCAATTTCGCCAGAGCACGTTAAACGAGGTGCTAAGCCAGACGATTCAGTGCAGTACTATCAAGTCCAAGCTGGCGAAGAGTGGAGCCAAGAAACAATTAATTGGGAACGAACACGCGTTGAAAGCTATCTATTGAGTGAGTTCGAAGCACTATGCGAACAAAAAATAGATATCATCGTTTCACACTTACATCGCTGGCTATATTCTCTGCCGAGTAATACCCCCATCGACAATAAAGAGAACTACCTTACATGTAGTGAAAAAATACACCTCAGTGGAGACTATCTTGCCACGAATCAATCCCGCCACGGACTTGAGTGCGCCTATTTAAGTGGCATATCGGTAGCAAAACAGATCTAATTTCATTCGGCCTGCGTATGATATACAAGGTTCGTAGTATAAGATATTGGCAACATAAAATAGCAACAAAAAGGGATAATATAAGATGACGCAAGAACATTTACTCAACCTAATCTGGTTTAGAAGTGATCTAAGGGTTTATGATAACCCGGCGCTTTCGGCTGCCATGTCATCCGGGCCTAGCATTGCTGTTTATGTGATATCTGAAGAAACCTGGGATGCCCACAATGAGTCGCCAGCTAAACGATCTCTTATCCTGCGCCAACTAGAAATACTCTCTGGCGCTCTCAGCGAGCTTAACGTTCCCTTTTATGTTCTTACAGCAGAATCCATGCAAAAACTGGAATCGAGTATTTCTGAGTTTGCCAGCCAGCTGAAAGTTTCTCACCTTTTCTACAATGAAGATTATGGACTGAACGAGCGCCGACTCGCCAAGTCGGTATCTGAAAACTTACGTAATCACGGCATTATCAGCCAATCTTTTCATGATCAATGCATCGTTTCTCCGGGCACCTTGAGGAACCAGAAGGGAAGCTACTATCATGTATTCTCGGCATTTAAACGTGCATTTTTAAAGCAGTCGAAGACTTTATCCAGGCACCTGGTCAACAAACCCTCGCCACAACCGCCCTTAACAGTCAAAGCACCAAACTTGAATGTTGCGACGTTTCAAGTCGATTCTCGGTGGGACCATCATTGGCCCGCAGGAGAAGATCACGCTCACGAGCTACTTAATAACTTCATGGAAGAACGCGCAGCCTCTTACCATAAGGCCAGAGATATTCCCTCGCTCGACGCGACAAGTTCACTGTCTCCTTATCTTGCAACGGGTATCGTAAGCACATCACAGTGTTTAAGATCAGCACTAAGCTATAATCAAGGCGAGTTTGAAGGGCGTAATGAAGGCGTCAACACCTGGATAAACGAACTACTATGGAGAGAATTCTATCGCCACCTCTTGTACGCTTATCCGAGGTTGAGCATGCATAAGCCGTTTAAGAAAGAAACAGATCAGCTACCTTGGCGTAAAGACCATCGTTTGTTTGAACAATGGAAGGCTGGAAAAACAGGCTACCCCATCGTTGATGCTGCCATGCGCCAATTAAAAGAAAAAGCCTGGATGCACAATCGACTACGCATGATTACCGCGATGT
>NZ_LWFZ01000836.1:0-1356 GCF_001635225.1 Oleiphilus sp. HI0086 | reverse complement strand
GGCACCAGCTCGAGCCTGCTCAACCGTCAACACCGCATTCAGCAATAGCACACCTTGATCGGCCCAAGAAATTAGATTTCCTGAAATTGGAATCGGCATGCCTGTATCCGTGTTGAGTTCTTGATATATATTACGTAATGAAGGCGGTATTGCTACACCCGGCTGAACCGAGAAACACAAACCATGCGCCTGCCCAGGCCCGTGATACGGGTCCTGCCCGATAATAACAACCTTTACCTCTTCAAAAGCGGTATGATTCAGCGCATTGAAGATTTCGGAGCCTTGCGGATAAATAATTTTACCCGCAGCCTTTTCGCTGCTTAGAAATCCACGTAAAGACTGCATGTAAGGCAGGGTAAGCTGGTCGCCGACAACTTGCTGCCAGGACTCACTCAGTCTACCTTCTTTTTCTGAACCTTCAGCCATCATATGAAACCCAAACAATAAGCCCCTTATTAAGATACTGGCTTCATGTGCGGGAACAAAATAACGTCTTTAATGGTTGGGCTGTCGGTAAATAGCATCACTAGCCTATCAATACCGATACCCTCACCTGCAGTAGGTGGCATACCGTATTCAAGAGCCTGGATGTAATCTGAGTCGTAATGCATCGCTTCATCATCACCAGCATCTTTTTCTTCAACCTGCTTGCGGAAGCGGTCAGCCTGGTCTTCAGCGTCATTAAGCTCCGAAAAGCCATTTGCCAATTCACGGCCGCCAACAAAGAACTCAAAACGGTCAGTGATAAATGGGTTGTCATCATTTCGACGCGCTAATGGAGAAACTTCCCATGGGTAGGCAGTAATAAAAGTAGGCTGATCGAGCTTTTCTTCAGCAGTCTCTTCAAAGATTTCGCATAACCACTTACCTGCACCCCAGGCAGATTGCTTAGCATCTTCTCTAATACCGACCTGGCGTCCATAGGCAATCATTTGCTCCAAGTTATTTCCGGCGTCGTTGATGATAGACGGCTCAAAGTCTGGATTGTACTTAAGCACCGCTTCGGCCATTGTCATGCGCTCGAAGGGTTTGGCAAAGTCATAGACCGTCTCGGAAATCACTTCGCCATCTGCATCTTTCTTAGTTGATTTAATGTCAGTTGTACCCAGTACATCCAAGGCGATAGTACGCAGCATGTCTTCAGTAGTATCCATTAAGTCATGATAAGTTGCGTAAGCCTGGTAGAATTCGATCATTGTGAATTCAGGATTATGACGGGTCGAAAGACCTTCATTTCTGAAGTTACGGTTAATTTCAAACACTCGCTCAAAACCACCTACAACCAAGCGCTTCAAGTACAATTCTGGCGCGATACGCAAGTACATACCGATATCCAGTGCATTGTGATGCGTTTCA
>NZ_LWFZ01000835.1:0-3380 GCF_001635225.1 Oleiphilus sp. HI0086 | reverse complement strand
TGTAGTTGCCTCCAACTTGTATGCAGCTGCTTTGACTTTCTGCTCTAGTTGGGCTGAATGAGTAATCAGCAGACGTATTGTGTTGGTGTTATTCCTTTGTTCCTTTGTTCCTGAAGTTTTTTAGCGCCTTCTATTAGCTCTCTTGTTTCTTTATGGGAGCGGTCACAAAACTGTTCAAAGTCAGTAAGCAGCTTAGTTTTCGGCCAAACACCGGAGTCAGGTGTCAGTTGTCCAACTTTCAGCTGGTAGTCTGCAAGTATTTTTATGTACTGCTGTCTTTCGTCCTGCGAAATAACGATGGGGGGAAGGCCTGACTTTAGCAGAGGAATGTTTGCAATTAATCGCGCAAGGCGTCCGTTTCCGTCCCAGAAGGGGTGGATATGTACAAAGCCCATGTGAATCTTCGCGTAGGCTTTGATTCCGTCCTTAAGGTTGAGAGTTTGCTTGCATAATGAGTTGAGCTCTTCGATAAAAAGAGCCATTAACTTTTCTGTATGTAAGGGGTGGGCATATTCGATAAATACTTGTTGGTTTTTCTTATTAACTGCATAGGTACCGTTCATTTCAACTTTCCAGGCTCCATTCGGTTTATAAATGTCGGTGACGCGGTCTGTTTGAATAGCTAAATGAAGTTGGAAGCAGCTTTCTGCTGTAAAGGCTTGGTTAAGGTTTTGGTAAATCAATTCGATAGCACTAGCGTGGCCATATATTTCCTGGTGCTCTTTGAGTGGTTTACCTGAAATGGTTAACCCCTCGTCCAATATAAACTTTGTATCACCTAAGCTTAAAGTATTGCCTTCTAGTGCCGTTGAGGTATGAGTCCAGAGGTTTCTAATCTGCTTGAGTGTAGATAGCTGAATATCTGTATCTAGTCCCTGCAAAAACTGAAGCATATTGGGCGTCGTTTGGTGTGCAGCAAGACTATATCGTGTACCTTTACGACTGCCAGTTTTAATAAGCAGGCCTTGCTCACTTAATTCATTAAGCCAACGGCGTATCGTTCGATCTGAAGGAGGGCTAAGCTTGAGTGTTGGTTTATTTATCAATTCAAGAATATCAGACAGCGCGAAAGATTCAGGGGCTTGCTTAAGCAGCTGGAGGAGCATTGACGGGTCTAGTTTCTCGGTCATAACTGAGCCTGTATTCTAATATATAGGACATAACTCTATTTAATATGTCCGATAAAGTAAAGCAAAAGGCAAAGCAAAAGGGGTCGGTGACACATAATAATCATTCGCATTACTCAGCTTGAAAAGGTCTTAGCTTAGGTCGATAATCACGTGTAACTATCAAGGAAGATAGAGGAAACTGAAATGCCAAGGAAGCCGAGAATGTATATGGCAGGAGTGCCGTGCCATGTAATCCAACGGGGAAACAATCGGGAAGCGTGTTTCTTTTCAGATCAAGATAATCAGTTTTATCTGGAATGCTTACAAGAAGCGTGTGAACGCTATGATGTAAGTTGTCATGCTTATGTCTTGATGACGAATCACACTCATCTTTTGTTGACACCTTCATGTCCTGATGGTGTCTCTAAAGTGATGCAGTCACTTGGACGGCGCTATGTACAATACATCAATAAGACATATCGGCGATGCGGTACATTGTGGGAGAGTCGTCATAAAGCAAGCTTGATCGATGCTGAAGGGTATTTGCTCAAGTGTTATCGGTATATAGAGCTAAACCCGGTTATGGCTAATATGGTCGAGCATCCGGCTGATTACCGATGGTCTAGCTATCGGTGTAATGCATATGGTGAAAGAAGTCCGTTAATTAGTGCGCATGAGGTATATGCTCAATTGGCACATGATACGCAGAGCCGCCTTGTTCGCTATCGAGAATTGTTTAACGTTGCGTTGTCGAAGGGCGTCATACATGAGATTCGTACTTCAGCCAGTTTCTCGATGCCTTTGGGGGATGATCGTTTTAAGGCACAAATCGAAGAAAATCTTAAGAGATCAATTGGCTATTCAAAGATAGGGCGACCTCTCAAGTGCGAATGATTACTAATTGTCACCGACCCCTTTTATATTTTATAATACAAAGATTGACAATGCTTGTATTTTTGCCTAGCATGAAATTTATAAATTTTTACTCTTGGAGGCCATTATGCATGTGTCCCTGACTGCCGAGCTAGAGTCTCGCGTTAAAGCCAAAGTTGAAAGTGGCTTATACAATAATGCCAGCGAAGTGATTCGTGAAGCATTGCGCTTTATGGATACGCACGAGGACTGGATCCACGAAGTGAAATTGGCTCGTTTACGCGAGCAACTGAAAGTTGGCACCGGCCAGATAGATAGCGGTGAAGGTATTTCTATTAAATCAAAATCCTCTTTAGATTCATTGTTCAATGATATTATGGCTTAAGTTTCATGCCAACACGCCACCTTGTTATAGCCCCTGCTGCGAAAACTGATTTAAAAAACATCTATCAGTACGGGTTGCGGCAATGGGGGAAAACCCAGTCTGATAGCTACCTTGAAAATATAAAAGAACACTTTTGGACTCTCACTGAACAAGCCATGATAGGAGTTGATCGCTCTGAACTTCTAGCTGGCACCAGAAGCCTACCTATTGCGAGCCATACCCTGTTTTATAGGGTTACAGGCGATACGGTGGAGATTATTCGTGTATTACATCGTCGCCAAGATCCTCAGCGGCACCTGACATAGTTCAATACTTAGCTGACAACGGGGTCAGACTCGATTGAAACCATCCTGTTGGAATCTAGCGCGAGCGTTGTGATATTCTTCCCTTAACTTAATTGATAAGGACATCACATGAAAATCCTACACCACGGAGCGGTGAATGGCGTAACGGGTTCGTGTCACGAGCTTCGCATTTCTGATAAAAACAGTTCTGAACAACAAGGTATTCTGATTGATTGCGGATTGTTTCAAGGGGCCGAGACCTCTGGGCTGTCGAGTGAAAGCCAGCTTGAAATCGACTTCCCAGTTTCTCATATTAAAGCGCTTGTCGTGACCCATGTTCATATCGATCATGTCGGGCGCATTCCTTATCTTCTCGCTGCTGGCTTTGATGGGCCGATATACTGTTCTGAGCCGTCGGCTGTGCTTTTACCGCTGGTACTGGAAGATGCGGTGAAGATTGGTTTCACCCGTAATAAACAGATGATCCGACAATTTATGTCGGTGCTGCGTATTCCGCGCGAACCTGATCGCTCGTTGCGATTCAAAGTGATCACCTGTTGCGACGGAACGTGATCACTCATTGCGATTCAAAATGACTCACTTTTAGCTGTTATCGCAAACGGTGATCGAGTAATCGCAACGACTGATCACCATCAATCACAAACTCCTTCCATGCATTGAAACTCAATTTGTCGAGCACGTTATTCTTAGCGCTTTTAAGCCGAGAGT
>NZ_LWFZ01000834.1:0-2791 GCF_001635225.1 Oleiphilus sp. HI0086 | reverse complement strand
AAGGTCTTCAACATCTTAATGCCTTCATCAACAGCATAACCTTTAGCTATTCCGCCTAAGTCAAGAGCGACTCCAGGAGAGCTAAAGCGTACTGTTTGAGCACTTCTATTTAAAACAATATGGCGATAATCCAGTACTGGCAACTTCGCACTGATTTGAGAATCAGATGGCTGCGCCTGTTGTCGATAGTCATATAAAAAACCAACCGAGGCAAAGCTGATATCAAAGGCACCTTGAGATAAAGCCGACACAGACAAAGACTTTTCGAGTAAGCTAAACAGCTCAGTCGATATCATTAGCGTTTGCTCAGAGGCAAGTCTATTTACCTTGGAGAGCTCAGATTCAGAAATATACCGCGACATCTTTGCCTCGATATCATTAAAGCGATTCAGCACTGCGCGCTTAGCCTTCTCTGCTTTAATCTTATCGTCTAACCAAAACTCCAAGCTTAAGTTGGTCGTCATCACCTCTGCAGAAAACTCATGCCACTCGGCTTTCAAGGGCATGCTAAGAAAAACTAAGAAGCAAATGAGAAAACTCAAACAGTTTTTCATAATGTTATCCAAAATATCTCTCCAACCACGACGAATAGACCCATCCTAAAATATTGGTTAAAATCAATAAACCCTCTTGCTGGAACAACACAATGAACTTGGCACCTAGTAATAAAACTATTGATGCACTTAAGAGTCTCTCTCTTAAAGAAGCGAGTCGAATTGAACTTGTCTGGCTTTATGGTTCACAAGCGAATCATACCGCTGATTGCGCGAGTGATTATGACCTAGCGATAGCGCTACATAAGGAATGTAATCAAGCAGACAAATTCATTCAAGACCTTGAGTATCAATGGTCAAATAATCTAGACCAGAATATATCAATCGTTGATATTAACTCAGTGCCCGTGCCATTGGCTTACAACATTATTGATCTCGGCACTCCGCTCTACATTGGCAATGACTTGCGCCTTCATAGCGAAGAACAGCGAATATGGTCATTATGGAGTGAATATGCCCATGAACACCAGCAACATTATCCTTAAACGGCGTTCCAGAGAATTTACTATGTCGACATACCAAGCCTATGTATTTGCCATCAAAGAACAAGTCGCTCAGCACTTGGCTGGTTTGGATGAGTTGGCCTGCACCATTCAGAAACGCCCCTTAACATTTAACGAACGTAGCGCTGTAGAAAGGAATCTACAGGTTCCTATCGAGGCTGCTATTGGCTGCTCAAAGCACTATCTCAAGAAGATATCTAAACCTGTTCCTTCGGAAGCCCGAGCTAGCATTGAAAGAATCTACGAACAACTCGCCATTACCACTCCTGAAATAAATGAAATGCGCGGCGCAATAGGCATGCGAAACGCCATCATTCATGACGACCTTAACCTTGATTGGAAAAAGTTAGAAGCCGTACTTGCAAAGCAAAAATACTATAATGTGAAAGATTATATCAGCCTGCTCTGTTCTGCACTTCTTAGCGAATAGCTTGTTTTTTAATACCTTTTCTATGGCTACGTTACTCTTTAAGGAATACTTAAACCTACCTCTTCCCCCAATAATTCCCGTAGCGCCTGCTTTAAAGCCATTTTCGCATCATCGTCACCATGAACAATTCTTATTTCTGAAGGCTTAGCTTTCATACCTTGCACAAAGTTCAGCAAGTCTTCCTGACCTGCATGCGCAGAGTAACCCGAGATCGTATGTACAGCGGCATTAATCGTATAGCGCTTACCCTCTAGCTCGACATAGCCATTTCGTGTCCCGTAAGTTTGAATATCTCGCCCTGCAGTTCCCTCAGCTTGATAACCTACAAACAGAATATCAGTACGCTTATCTTCAATTAAGGCTTTTAAATAATTAACAATACGTCCACCAGCACACATACCGCTAGCGGCGATCACAATGGCTGGGCGAGCCGTCTTTGCTAAATAATTCACTGTGTCGAGGTGAGTTTGATGATCATCTATCGTGAGTAAATTTTCAAATGACAGAGGGTGTCGACCCTCGGCTACCCGACTTTGAGCCTCTGCATCCCAAAAAGGTTTTAGTTGTCGGTAGGTATCAGTAAAGTCGTTGGCCAAAGGTGAGTCGACTATCACTTCAAGCTCAGCCCAATTCAGCGCCCCCTGATCGGCTTTATCTTTAAGCTCATAGATCAATGACTCAAGTTCATACAATAGCTCCTGAGTGCGGCCGATACTGAACGCAGGAATCAAGACCACACCTCTGTCTTGAACAGCACTCTCGATCACTGCCTTAAGTCGCTGCCGACGAGAGCGTCGATCTTCATGATTCTTATCGCCATAAGTGCTTTCAATCACCAAGGTATCACATGCTTCAGGAGGCTTCGGCGCGGCTAACAAAGGAGAGTGAGGAGCGCCTAAATCACCCGAAAAGATAAACGTATGCGCGTCCTTCCCCTGGTTTACACAGCACTCAACATAAGCAGAGCCAAGAATATGACCTGCTGGCTGTAAGCAAATATCTAAACCTTCAAAGACTGAATACAAATCACCATATTTGAGCGGCACAATACGCTGCTTAAGCACCTGCGTATTCCGCTAAAACTGATCAGCCGTTGCGCTGAACGTGATCACTTGTTTCCCATCCATGCATCGTGAGTTGTCTTTTTACTTCAAGTGATCATCTTCAGTCAACGAAGTTAGTACTTTTCTCATCGATTCTCCTTTTAAGTTAAGTTTGTGAGCGTTATGCAGTAGCCGGTCTAATATGGCGTCAGCCAAGGTCGGATCGTCGATAAATTTATGCCACTTCGTCATCGGTAATTG
>NZ_LWFZ01000833.1:0-2373 GCF_001635225.1 Oleiphilus sp. HI0086 | reverse complement strand
GTGTTCTGCTTTCGTCGGGTCTGACTCTTTAGTTGAGTATTTGGCTACTACCGAATTAACACCTGAAAATGAGCTAACTTCGAGAAGCTCTTCATAAAAGCCATCATCATCGTTCAATTTCCGCTTAAAATCATTTAGATCAGAGTAAGCGGAAAGGGCTTCCGAAACTCTGTCTTTAACAATTGAATTTGTCTCTTCCTTAAGCAAGTCAAATGTGGAATCCTCGTCTTTAACTGGCTTTGTTAGCCCTAGATAGACATCCAAATAGCTTTTAGCTTTTGCAATAGTTCCTGCGTTTTCAACTTTTACTTTGAAATAGTCGAGTTCAGAAACATAGGAGCCTGTTTCAACCAGAGCCTCGAAATCATTCAGCACCTGAGCAGAACTCCGACCTTCAGGTAGAACCAAGGAATCACCATCAATAGATATACCCAGGTCAGCGTATGCCTTAAAAACACCGTTAGCAACAGATTTAAAGTTTGCATATCGCTCTGACTCTAAATCGACGCTATAGATCGAGATATCGGAGAAAGCGACTGGGCCTTTAACTGCACCACTATTTAGAAAAATGTCTAAGGATTCGTTTCCTTCCGTGTCTTCTGGTAAAGGAACATATTTACTGTCACCCTCGCCACAACCGGAAAGAATTAAAAGGAGTGTAAACAGGGAGCTCCAAGAAAACAGTCTAAACCTTTGAGTTATCATATAAGCGGCACTTTTCCATGTCTGGCTACGTAGTTTAGTCAGTTGTAGCGATAGTCGGCTTTATTACAAAATATCCCTAATGCTACAAAATCAGAAAAAGTCTTACAAATGAAGGAATTCCGAAGCGTGAACTGAGACAACAAAAAGAAAAAGAGCGTTCAAAAAACGCTCTCAAATCGAAGAAAAATGACGAAAAGTTTAAAATCAGAATATGCGATTAAGACCATTTAGTGCCGCAACACGATATGCTTCTGCCATAGTTGGGTAGTTAAATGTGGTATTAATGAAGTAATCTAGGGTATTTGCATCACCTTCCTGATTCATAATCGCCTGACCGATGTGTACGATTTCGGCCGCCTGATCTCCAAAGCAATGGATTCCCAATATTTTTTTGGTCTCACGATGGAACAATATTTTAAGCATTCCGACCGCTTCACCGGTAATCTGAGCTCTAGCCAAGTCTTTGAAAAATGCCTGCCCTACTTCATAAGGAACTTTGGCTTCCGTAAGCTCCTTTTCATTCTTACCGACAGAGCTAATTTCTGGGATCGTATAGATACCGGTAGGTACATCATTAATAAACCTGAAGTAACTATCGTTAAGCAAAGCGGATGAAGCAGAGCGACCTTGATCGTAAGCAGCGCTAGCAAGTGCTGGCCAACCAATCACATCACCTACAGCATAGATATTCTCTACATCTGTTCGATAGTGGTCGTCAATTGAAAGCTGACCGCGTGAGTTTGCTTCAAGACCTATATTTTCTAGCCCAAGATTTTGGGTATTGCCGCTGCGACCATTACACCAAAGAAAAGCATCAGCTTTGATCTTTTTGCCCGACTCGAAAGTAACCTCTACACCGTAATCGGTACCGACAACTGTCTCGTAGGTTTCGTTGTGTCGGACAAGAACACCATTGTTTCGAAGGTGATAGCTAAGCGCATCAGAAATCTCATCATCAAGGAATGATAGTAATTTCTCGCCAGGATTAATCAGGTCGACTTTCACACCTAAACCTGAAAAAATTGATGCATACTCGGAGCCAATAACACCGGCACCATAAATAACCATAGTGCGTGGAGTATGGCTAAGCTGCAATACCGAATCACTACAATAGATACGCTCATGCGTAAAATCAACGTTGGACGGACGATAGGGACTAGACCCGCTAGCTATGATCGCCTCTTTAAAATGAACAATATCTGCGGAACCATTTCCACGTATTTCTATACGATTATCATCTAGAAAGTAGGCCGACCCGTTGTACAAGTCTATTTTATTTCGCGCATAAAAACGGGTTCTTAGCTTAACCTGTTTACTGATTACCTTTTCTGCGTTCTTCAAGACTCTCGGAAAGGAAAACCATCTTGGCTCACCGATATCACGGAACATGGTATTGGTGTTAAAGGTAATAATCTGCTTAACGGCGTGTCGAAGTGCTTTGGAAGGTATTGTTCCAACATGAGCACAGTTCCCGCCAACTACGGGTTTATCTTCGATCACAGCGACCATTTTATGGCCTTTTGCAGCGTTTAACGCTGCCCCTTCACCTGCAGGGCCTGCGCCAATTACTACAACATCATAATGATACTCAGCCATATAACCTTGATCTCCTGAACCTCTAGAAAAAACCGTATGTAATGATACTTAAGCTGTATCTACTTCATTGCA
>NZ_LWFZ01000832.1:0-1582 GCF_001635225.1 Oleiphilus sp. HI0086 | reverse complement strand
TGGGTTGGGATTCTTGGGGTCTATGGTCTAAGTATATTCGAGCAAGCAGTCGACGGCATGTCTACAGTAGCCCTTTTCTCGCTGATGATGGCGCAATGTCGTTCCGGACATGAAGGTGCAGACTTTACCGTTCAGGCCAGTATTCAAGTCTTGGTCTCTGGTTTGGCGGCGGCTCTGGGAGGTCTCTTGGCTGGCATGTTGGGGTATTTTTCTACCTTTGTTGTTGCGGGCGCTGTTGGCTTAGTCAGCTTAGTGTTTGTGTTACATTATTTTCGACAAAAATGATTGATGAAGTTCACACAATAATCGTATAAAATGGCGCTTTTTTGAACGATCAAATTCTGTTCACTCTATATGGCTCATTACAAGAGTTGAAGAATGACTAGGGAATGACCGTTTTGAGGCTTATTTTTTCCTGAATGATAGAGGCGATGAATGTTTACTCGTGATATGACTATAGCTGGCTTTGATGATGAAATAGCAAATGCAATTACTGCTGAAGCAACGCGTCAAGAAGAACACATTGAACTGATTGCATCAGAAAACTACACCAGCCCTCGCGTGATGGAGGCTCAAGGTTCTGCATTAACGAATAAGTATGCTGAAGGCTATCCGGGTAAGCGTTACTACGGTGGTTGTGAGCATGTTGACGTGGTTGAGCAGCTAGCGATTGATCGTGCTAAAGAGTTGTTTGGTGCTGACTACGCAAACGTTCAACCTCATTCAGGTTCGCAAGCCAATGCTGCTGTTTATATGGCGCTTTGCTCTCCCGGCGATACGGTATTGGGAATGAGCTTGGCTCACGGCGGTCACTTGACGCATGGTGCGTCAGTAAGCTTTTCCGGTCGTATCTATAACGCCGTGCAGTACGGTTTGAATGAGCAAACGGGTGAAATCGACTACGATCAGGTTGAAGCGCTTGCTCGTGAACATAAGCCAAAGATGATTGTTGCAGGTTTTTCTGCCTACTCTCGTATTGTTGATTGGCAGCGTTTTCGTGATATTGCTGATGAAGTCGGTGCATTCTTATTCGTAGACATGGCGCATATTGCCGGTTTGGTTGCGGCGGGTGTTTATCCTAGCCCAGTTGGCATCGCTGATGTAGTAACGTCTACTACTCACAAAACCTTGGGTGGTCCCCGTGGCGGTATCATTCTGGCGAAGGCAAATGAAGCGCTAGAGAAGAAATTAAACTTTGCTGTATTCCCTGAAAGCCAGGGCGGCCCTTTGATGCATGTAATAGCTGCTAAAGCGGTGTGCTTTAAAGAAGCTATGTCAGATGAGTACAAGTCTTACCAGTCTCAAGTTGTTGAGAATGCCAAGGCGATGGTTGCAGTTTTCCAGGAGCGTGGCTTTGATGTGGTATCAAATGGCACTGACGATCACTTGTTCCTGCTAGATTTGATCAGCAAAGATATCACGGGTAAAGATGCTGACGCTGCACTAGGCAAAGCGAATATTACAGTGAATAAAAATGCAGTACCTAACGACCCACGCTCACCTTTTGTGACCAGTGGCTTGCGTATCGGTACGCCAGCGGTAACCCGTCGTGGCTTTAAGGCTGCCGAGTGTCAGCAACTAG
>NZ_LWFZ01000831.1:0-1900 GCF_001635225.1 Oleiphilus sp. HI0086 | reverse complement strand
ACTCCAGATCATTATCAATCTCAATAATATCATTATCACTCAGATAGACCTTTGCTTGGTAAAGCTCTCTTTGATTAACACCTAACGTAGTGTCATCCGAATATTTAACCGTTGTCATCCAAGTTATGCTTAACTTTTCTTCAGGGTTAAAGTGATTTTCTGTACTTCTATCATTTGAAAGCAGATTAAAAACCTTTGGGTCTAGAGGTGCCTCTCTAAACTCGATTACTAACTCAGGCCCTACTCCACCACCTTGACCGCCATTAGTTCCAGGGGCAGCTCCACCGCCACCACTTCCACCTCCATTACAGCCAATTAGAGTTCCAGTAACTAAGCACGTTGATATAACTTTTATAGCCGTATTTTGCATTCCTTTATCCCCTGAATAGTGAAAATAGATTATATTTCAGCATCAAAAGGGATTTACGAATCAGAGGGTCTTTGTTAGGTGACCTTTATAGACTTGATCAAAGCTAGGAAATGTTCTTTCGCACTTTATGCAATCACGAGAGAACAGTAAGGACATGCCTCCCCGCCTTTTAAATCCCTTTCTTGTACCTGCGAATAACAACCTTCACATTCGATCGTTTCTTCGCTAGTGCCCAATGCCACTTGAGTTTCTGGGAGAAACCCTTCCTTTTGAGCTTCTATAAGAATATCAGACATTTTATTCCCTTGGTATCTTTAAAACTCTGATCTTATTAGATAATAATTTTGACGACCCCAAATAAAGGATCATTAGCACCTAACCTTAACGCAAAAAAAAGCCCCATATTTCAGGGGCCAAACTCAACACTACTCAACCGGGCTGCTTAAAGGTGCAACTTTTCATAGTAGATACTCGATTAAAAATTGAAATTCAGTTTATAAGGCTCTGTGATACTGTCCTTACTCTACCATTCAGACATAGCGCTGAGGCATAAAGTCACATTTAACCACATATTTTTCTCAAAGCTCTATAGACACTATATCCGCTAGATCATTCTAAACGGCCCTACCCTAAATCAAAGCTATTATGACAAGCCAGATAGGTATTCCCCCCCCACTCTTAGCCCACTCTGGATCAATAAAACCTCTAGGTATCGCACACTCAAGCAGGTTATTTAAAGCTCTTCACGAGACTTATTCAGATTTGAACAATTAAGATTCTTGGAAGCAAGGTCGTTTTTCAAGAGAAGATGGCCTCAAACTGGACATAAGCAAAATATAGGAAGGGAGGTGCGAACACCTCCCGTTAGGCCTTACTGCCCCGTAAAGTTAGAAGCCAAGTACTTTCCGTTGATCGTAAAGAAAACGTAAAGCGTTTGCTTTTTAGGGTCTTCGATGGACTCATTCTCAAATGTAACGACCCATTCTGGGCCATGTCCGAATGATTTTTCCTCGACTGATTTAGAAGTTACGCTAGACCAAGATGCGTCAATTTTGCCCTTCTTGGCCAACTTCCAGACATGCTTTGTTGCTTTATTGATAGCTTGCTCACTAGTGATAGGTTTATGTTGATGCCCGTGGGAATGACCACTTCCTGGTCCTGCCAATGCAGTTTGCCCGAATAGAAACATAACTAAGATCAATGGAGCGCTAATTAAGTATTTCATAAATTAAGCAACCTTTGTAAGGCTTACATTTCGTAAGCTATTGATATATATAAAGTTCAATTCTGTAAGGAATTTGCCGTTTTTTTCACTCATTATTTGCACCTATAGAATCTGTATTTTTCTACCTTAGCATCAACGCAGCACGCTATAAATCCATAAATCACCATTCTTGCCTTCTACTTCTGATAATTGCCTTTGTGAGAGAAGCGGACTTTGATCTATGGCGACTTAGTGCCAAAGGCAGACCTACGAGCTTGTTTCACGTTTGGCCCGATTGCCATAAACAATGTGGCGCAGATTCATTA
>NZ_LWFZ01000830.1:0-2986 GCF_001635225.1 Oleiphilus sp. HI0086 | reverse complement strand
TTAGTTTTAGCTTAATGTTTATCATCTTTATGGTCTTACTATCGACTGGTTGGATGAGAGTGGCGTTGGGCGTCGCGATTGATGCAGAGGTTGTTAATGCCTCAGTTGCTTTTCCGGAGGGCGCTTCACGCAAAAAAACTGAAGCTGCAGTGAATAAAATGTTGAAGGCAGCGGAAGATTTGCGTATTGAGCTAAACGAGTCTTCTTCGCCCAGTATTAGTGAACCTGTAATCTTGCACGTTTATTCGGTTATCGGCCCAACGCTTAAGATATCGAATCAGGAAAACAAACAAAACCTTGATCATACCGCCCAAGTAACGCTAGAACTGTCTGACTCAAAAACGAGAGAGCGTAGCGGTCAGGAAGTCTTAAACCGTTGGCGCGAGTTGATTGGCCGTATTGATGGAGCAAGCAAGCTTAGTTTTAGTTCTAGCCTAAGCCCCTCAAAGCCTGATATCAATATTGAGCTTTCCGGTTATGATCGCTTACAGCTTGAAACTGCTGCGAAACAGTTAAAGGATAAACTGAGTCATTACAGCGGAACTTATGACTTGGCAGACTCCCTTAATGAAAAGAAAAAACAGGCGCAGATCACCTTAAAGGATAACGCTATTTCACTTGGACTAACGCTTGAGCAGGTTATCAGGCAAGTCAATAGGGCGTATCAGGGTGAAGTGGTGCAAACGATCCAAACGCAAGATGATGAAGTCGATGTCTGGCTAGGCTTGCCTGAAGAAGAACGAGCTTCGATGTGGTACCTGGAGCACCTGCCAATTTTGATAGCAGATGGCAGCTATATAGACTTGTCAATAATTGCTGATATTCACTTCCGACAGGCACCGAATAATATTCGCCGCTATGAGCGCAAGCGAGTGGTGACCGTGAGCGCATACGTCAATACAGAACATAACTCGGTTTACAATATTCAAAAGGACCTTAAAGAACACTACCTCGACACGCTAGTCGCGCAATATCCAGATATGAAGTGGGGAACCGCAGGTAAACAAAAAAGTATTGTGGCGTTTTTAGATATTCTGTTTAACGGTTATCTAATCGCTATCTTCGTAATGTATTTGATGATGGCGGTTTTATTCTCGTCTTACAGTCAGCCCTTATTGGTTTTGTTTGCAATCCCTTTTGGAATTCTAGGCTCACTTTTCGGTCATATGTTATTAAATCTGGAATTAACGCTTTGGTCATTCATAGGTATGGTGGCGGTCAGCGGTATTGTCGTCAATGACAACCTGGTCTTGATGGACTGTATTAATGAGCTGCGCAAGAAGGGCGTGAATATCTTTAGTGCAGTATGCGAAGCTGGCAAGAAACGCTTCAGGCCAATACTCTTAACGTCAATTACAACGTTTGCAGGCTTAACACCTTTGATCCTGGAAACCAGCATTCAGGCTAAGTTTTTAATACCCATGGCCGTATCGCTGGCCTTTGGGGTTATTTTTGCAACACTGATCAGCTTGCTTTTAGTGCCCGCAAGCTACCTATTACTGGATCAATATATCAAGAGCCTAAGCACCGCTAGCAAACAGGTAACGAATAATGCGCTCGACTCCGAGAGCGTTGAAGACGCCTATCAACGCGGTTTTGAGCAGGGCAGTCGAGCGAAGAAGAAATCACAGAGCCCATATAATGATGAGGTATTAACTTCAAGCTGGGAAGCAGGTTGGCTTGATGCGAAAAATACCCTTAACGTTCTCAAGACGGATCAGGCATCATGAGTATATTTCAACGTCACCCGAAAGATCATGTTGCCTTATGGTTTGAACAAAGGCGCAAGCTAGGCGTAAGTGATGACATATATTGGGGGCGATATACGCCTCACACCTCAGAGCAAGAAGAAGCGCTAAAAGTAGATATCTTCCAGCACGCCAATGGTGACGGCATGAGCATAATGAAGCACATGCTGAACGATCTCGGTTTCACCAGTGTGAAGATCCCTAAGTGTAGAGAAACCGGTGAACCTGACACTCAAGAATTGAAAGCGATCAAAGCAAAAGTTCAACCTTACCCTAAAAGGGTCAAATGGCGTTTTTGGAAAGCGGATAATCAAGTAAGCCAAAATTCGGTAGACACTCTATTTTTTGATCGTTATGAAACCGCAGCTATCGAACAACGAGCAAAATCTCTCGATATCCCTTTAACAACCTTTATACTATGGGCGCTAAACCGCTCGGCTGCCAAGCATTTACTTGCAGATTCAAAAAACTGCAATCAAAGCTATTCGTGGTTTTATCCCGTTAATTTAAGGGGGGCAGCTAATTTTGGAACCGACTCAGACTATGCAAATTTCTCCAGTGGATTTTATATCCCTCTCGAAGCGGATATTTCACCTACCCAGTTAAACGACAGAATTCGCGAGCGGCTAAAGTCACGCGAGCATTGGCTGCACTGGCAACAAGCCAAGATAGCTAAATATCTACCTGGCTTTATGATTAGATTTTTATATCGCTACCTCAGCAATAAATCCTTTTACGCTGGCAATTTCTCCGCAATGGGGAACTGGTTAGATGAAGATACCTCTGCCTTACCGAGCAAACAGGCAGAAGCGGTTTCAGCATTACAAAAAGAACGCTGGTTTTGCTGTGCACCAGGAACAAAGAACTATCCGATATCAAGCTGCGTCATGAAGTGGAATGGTCAGCTCGGTTTAACGCTTAAGCTTCATTCTTCGATCGTAAAGGATGACAAGGTTTCGCTTGAAACGCTTTGTGATTGGGGTAATGAGCTTTTTGAAGATAATCTCTTCGACATCAATAGCGCTGTAGGTCGCAATCAAATTGTTTCTTATAAATACACCGACCATTGCCAAGGTATTTAACATTATAATATCCGTATTACCAATGCGGTTTGTAAGACGAAGTCATTAGATTCACTAGTTCACAAAATCTTGAAGCTGGCTAAATTTACGTCAGCTTATTTTACACATCGATCAATCAATACTAGAAAACATCAATAAAAACAAAAAGATAAACTT
>NZ_LWFZ01000829.1:0-33429 GCF_001635225.1 Oleiphilus sp. HI0086 | reverse complement strand
GAAGTTTCGACCTATCCTTCTTACGCTGCATTCCCAAGCTAGTTGTGATGGCGCCTTCGGACGAAAATGAACTTCGGAAAATGCTCTACACAGGCCACCAATATGAAGGCCCAGCTTGCGTGCGCTACCCACGAGGCACAGGCCCGGGTGCAGAAATTGAAAAAGAGATGCAAGCCTTGGAATTAGGCAAAGCCAAAGCAATTCGCGAAGGAAAGAAAATAGCCATTCTATCATTTGGCTCTTTGCTGGAACCGGCGAAAGCTGCTGCCGAAAAGCTCAATGCAACACTCGTGGACATGCGTTTTATCAAACCACTCGATACGCAAATGATTGATGAACTGGCGAATAAGCACGAGACCTTGGTCACCTTGGAAGAAAATGTGATCGCCGGCGGCGCAGGAAGCGGCGTGTCTGAATACTTACGCGGGCAAGGACTTGTTTCGCAGGTCATTCATCTAGGCCTTCCCGATAAGTTTGTCGCTCACGGTAAGCCTCAAGACCTGCTTAAACAGTGCGGTTTAGATGCAGAAGGAATTGAACAGAGCATCTTGGCGCTTAGCAACCGAAAAGCAATCGAAAACGCCAGTTAGTCCGCTGGCGCATCATCGTCCTGATGGTCGCGCAACCAATGGCCTAATTTGCTCGCCTTGGTCGAAAGGTAACCGTCATTATGCGGGTTACGGCCAACCTGAATTGGAATTCGCTCGACAACCGAGACTCCACCACTCTGCAAAGCTTTTACTTTTCGTGGGTTATTGGTCATCAGCTTCAGCTCCTTAACACCCAAATGTGCGAGCATGTCATAACAAATCGTGTAATCTCGGAGATCTGCCGCAAAACCTAACTTTTCATTGGCCTCAACCGTATCAGCACCTTGGTCTTGTAACTGGTAGGCACGAATCTTATTTAATAAGCCGATACCACGACCCTCTTGACGTAAGTACAGCAATACACCACGACCTTCATCAGCAATGCTTTGCATCGCCTGCTCTAACTGGTAACCACAGTCGCAACGCATACTAAACAAGGCATCGCCAGTGAGACATTCAGAATGCGTTCTCGCTAATACAGGAGCACCGTTTGAGATATCCCCTAAGGTCAATACAACATGCTCCTGACCAGACTCCACCTCTTCAAAGCCATGCATATCAAACACGGCAAAAGGCGTTGGTAAACGGCATGTTTCAATAAAGCGAACTTTCACAGACGATCCTCTTGGCACAAACTAAAAAGGCATACTAAGGGCTTACAAGCAAGCATCCAAACAAGCTATAAGACCTGCAGGGCGCGCATTGTATCACATTCTGACAAGCGAGCTTAACTCGAATGTAAATTGAAACGGTCTTTTCCGCGACAAATTAGTGAATTCAAACTTACATAACTTGAAAGCCCCGAAAGCAGCTGCTCTAATTAGCCTCCCAAAGATAATAAGAACTAAGAAAATGAACCTATACGAAGAGCGTATTCTTCCACATCTGATCAATGCTGCCTGCACCTCTCCCCCTATTCAGAAACTCCGTAAAAGAATAGTACCGAAATGCACCGGACGAGTTCTCGAAATTGGCATGGGCTCTGGCGCCAACCTTGAATTCTACAACAGTAAGAACATCGACTTTGTATGGGGCCTAGAGCCCTCTGAAGGAATGCGAAGAAAGGCCGCAGCTAAGGTGGCAAAGTCCGATATTGAAGTAAAATGGCTGGACTTACCTGGTGAAGAGATTCCGCTTGAAGACGACTGCGTTGATACCATCCTGCTAACCTTCACCTTATGCACAATCCCCGACTACCACAAAGCCCTTCAGCAAATGCATAGAGTACTCAAGCCTGAGGGTAAGCTTCTATTTAGTGAGCATGGCCTAGCGCCTGAACCAAAAGTTGAGAAATGGCAACACCGTTTAAACAAACCCTGGGGCTGTGTTGCAGGAGGTTGTAACCTGAACCGCCCGATTGATAAGCTCATTCAAGCAGGCGGGTTCGAAATTGTAATGATTGAGCGCTTCTACGCTCCTAAAGCACCAAAGTTCGCAGGCTATATTTATCTAGGTGAAGCTCGAAAACTATAAATTCGGACTTAGGAGCTTAACCACCTGTCATATTCATAAAGCGAACAATTTGAGGCTCTTCAGACAAGTTAAACTCATGACGCTCTGGCTTAAGGTCCATTGCCTCGATAATGCTTCGCTTCAGACGCTCTCTGTCTCCGGGGTGGGCACGCAAGACGGCACGCAAGTCAACCGCATGCTCATTACCCAAGCATAGCAAAAGTAAACCCTCAGCAGTCACTCGCACCCGGTTACAGTCACCACAAAAGTTATGACTATGAGGCGAGATAAATCCGATGCGAGTCTTTTCTCCGGGCAATTGATAATAACGCGACGGGCCATCGGAGCGATTGCCGGTCGACACTACCTGAAGCGGCCAAACCTCACTGATAATTTCTTTAAGCTCTTGATTCGAGCAAAAAGCTTCTTCGCGACTATGTTCCGAGATAACGCCTAAGGGCATCTCTTCGATAAAGCTAATATCAATGCCTTTGCCCACTGCAAAACGTATCAGGGGGATTACTTCGTCGGCATTCCGACCCTTCATAATCACAGCATTCAATTTGATCTTCTCAAAGCCTGCGTCAATTGCTGCATCGATTCCCTGAAGCACTTTTTCAAGATCACCAACGCGAGTTAACTCTTTAAACTTGTCAGCCTTTAGAGTGTCCAGACTTATGTTTAAACGCTTTACGCCCGAGGCGAGCAAAGACTTCGCGACTTTTGATAACTGTGAACCATTTGTCGTCATCACCAGCTCATCCAAACCAGGCAAGGCGCCTACCGACTCGCACAAGGACATTACATTTGCTCGAACTAAAGGCTCACCACCCGTTAAACGTATCTTTCCGACACCTAGCTCGACAAAGGCCTCAGCAACTTGGTGCATTTCTTCCAAAGTCAGGACTTTTTGTCTCGGAACAAAGGTCATTTCTTCGTCCATGCAATAGACGCAGCGAAAATCACAGCGATCAGTCACAGACATACGCACGTAGCTAACGCGACGGCCAAACTTGTCAATTAACTGATTGCTATTAATACTCATCGACTCTCACTCAATAGTTCAATTTTACGATGCCAAATAGTGACCACTACGGCCACCTTTCTTTTCGAGTAATCTTACCTGATCGATCACCATACCTTTATCAACCGCCTTACACATATCATACAAAGTCAAGCAGGCGACACTCACGGCCGTTAAGGCTTCCATTTCAACACCCGTTTTGGCATCAAGCTTACACTGGGCCGTCATTCTTACCCGGGGTTCACCCTCTTCGAGACCTAGCGCTTCAATCTCTATGCTTACAGAACTGAGGTTCAAGGCATGACACAAGGGAATCAGCTCCGAACACTTCTTTGCCGCCATAATTCCGGCTATTCTGCAGGTCGCGAATACATCACCTTTCTTGTGACGACCTTCGGTAATCATCCGAAGGGTTTCTTCCTTCATTAAAACGTAACCTTCTGCGCGTGCAATACGGTGGGTAACTTCTTTTTCACCCACATCTACCATATGCGCTGCACCTTGCTCATTCAGGTGCGTTAGATTGTCGGACATACTTACCTCTTTCCCAGACTCTAATGACTCATTCTATCAGACCAAGCTGCTATCTTTTAGACCACGCACCAATACCTGCTACACCTTGCGCTCCTGCCTGAAAAGCACGAGGTAAATCAGCAGGGCTCATTCCCCCTAATGCATACACTGGCAGCGTCGCTAACTTAAGCCAGGCACTGAAGCTAGACCAGCCAATTGCGATGGCATTAGGGTGAGTAGCTGTTTCCTGCACCGGTGACAATGTTGCAAAGTCTGCCCGAATACTTTGTGCATGTGCCAGCTCATCTAAAGAGTGGCAGGACACCGCTAAATAAAAGTTTTCTTTAAAAGGTCTAACATGACAACGCTTCGCCACATAAGTCGGCAAATGAACACCTCTAACACGCGTTTTGTATTGCTCAAAACGAAGCAAGCATTCACCTAGCAGCTCCGCCGAAGCCTCCGCATCAAAAGACAACTCAAGGTGCGCACTCAGCATTAGGCTCTGCCCTAAACCGGGAATCGTCGCCAGCAAGTCATCCAGCCAAATAAAATACTCATCAATACTTAAATCTGGCTGCCTTAAGAGTATCATGCCTGGACATTTTTCGAACAAAACTTCTACTTCTTTTCTTGCCCTATCCAAATTTGGGTAGGTAGGCGTAACTATATATTGCTCTGGAAGTTGGCAGGCGGTGATGATAGGCACATTAGCATCAGGGAAGCTGTATTTTGATAAATCCCCACACTCAACCCACTTTACTTGCTGACCTTCTCGGCCAAGACCATCGCTTGGCGCTTTCGAGAATTTGGACACCAGCCAGACATCGAGCAGCACTTGCTTGTCACCATAGTCATGAGAAATCTGAATCAACGGTCGCAGTGCGCCAGCCTCTTCAGGATCGAACACCAGGCCAAGTTCTTCCTCCAGTTCTCTGGCTAAAGCAACAGGAAGCGTTTCACCACTTTCGACCTTGCCGCCTGGAAACTCCCATAAGCCGCCTTGATGAACCTCATCAGGACGCTTAGAAATCAGGATCTCTCGGGCACCGGCAGCAGATGTTCTCTCTATGACGCCAACGGCCACATGAACTATTTTTGATGACGACATAAGCCCCTTTACAAAAAAACGGCCCATAAGCTTTACAGCTATGAGCCAGATAATAATTCAAAAAAGTGTATGCTTTATCTAGAAATAAAGCTTAAGTCCGGTATTCGGCATTAATCGTCACATAGTCGTGAGACAAATCAGTTGTCCATACCGTTTCTTCAACACTGCCACGCGCTAAGTCGATACGTATGGTGATCTCTTCTTGATCCATCACTGCCTGACCGCGCTCTTCAGTATATTCGGCACACTTCTCGCCTTGATGAACAATCCTGACATCACCCAAGTATATCTCGACCAAGCTCAAATCAAACGCCTCAATCGAAGCCCGGCCCAAGGCGGCCAGAATACGACCCCAATTCGGATCGCAGGCAAATAAGGCGGTCTTAATCAAAGGAGAATGAGCAATGGTGTAAGCCACTTCAAGTGCTTCTTCAGTACTTTTAGCCTGCTCAACCTGAACCGTTACAAACTTGGTGGCACCTTCGCCATCACGCACGATCAATTGCGCCAGCTCGACCAAGACATCACTTAAGGCGTCTTTAAGGGCTGGAAAATCAGCATGAGACTTATCAATCAAAGGTGCTTTTGACTTGCCTGTCGTAAACAGAATACAAGAATCGTTTGTCGAGGTATCGCCATCGACAGTAATTCGATTAAATGAGGCCTCAGCAAGCTCCTGCAATAATTCATCTAGCAAAGCTTGAGGCACGCTCGCATCACATCCGACATAGGCCAGCATGGTTGCCATGTTTGGCTTAATCATGCCCGCGCCTTTACTGATGCCATTAATACGAACAGTCTCGCCTGCGTAGCTAATTTCAGTCGACACACCCTTGGGTCGAGTATCGGTTGTCATAATACCTTCGGCCGCATCGGCCCAAGCATCACCTTTTAACTGAACTTTAGCCTGAGGAATTGCCGCTACGATCTTCTCTATAGGCAGTTTTTCACCAATAACACCGGTTGAAAAGGGCAACACTTGTTCTCGCGCAACACCAAACTGTTCAGCTATAGCAGCACAACTTTGCAAAGCATCATCCATACCCTGCTTACCCGTGCCTGCATTGGCATTACCGGTATTCACCACTAAATAGGCATTTGAAGCCTGAGCAAAGCTACCTGTCGCCAAGTGCGCTTTACAGAGCTGAACCGGTGCAGCGCAAAAAGCATTCTTTGTAAAAACGCCTGAACAGGTGCTCCCCTGAGCCAGCTCGATCAAAACCAGGTCTTTACGACCCTCTGTTTTGATACCAGCCTCAACAACACCGATACGCGCACCGTCTATGTCAAAAAAGGCAGGTAAATCACCCTTACCAACAGCCATAATTCCTTCCAATTAAAATATTTACTAACAGTAAGGCTATGAAACCTTACCGTGGCACTGCTTATACTTCTTGCCCGAGCCACATGGGCAAGGCTCATTACGCCCTACTTTACGGCCTTCTCGCGTCACAGGGGCCTGCTTTTCTTCAGCCGCCGGAGCCGAGCCACCTTCACTACCGGCTGCATTGGCATCTGCATGTTCAGTCTTTGCCCGGCCCAATTGCTGTTCTAGCTCTTGCTGTCTGCGTCGCTCTAGCTCTTCAGCCTCGTCTTGAGTCTGAATCTTCACGTGACTGGTCACACGTACCACGTCATTTTTCAAATTGCCCAGCATCGATTCAAATAGAACAAATGCTTCTCGCTTGTATTCCTGCTTAGGGTTTTTCTGAGCGTAGCTGCGTAGATGGATACCCTGACGTAATGCATCCATTGATGCCAAGTGCTCCTTCCAAAGCGTATCAAGAATATGTAGAAACACTTGTTTCTCGAAGTTACGCATAGACTGCGCACCCGCCGTCTCTTCTTTCTCTTTGTAAACTTTAACGATCTCTTCAATAATCTTGGTTCGCAAGGTTTCTTCGTGCAAGCTATCGTCACTATCCAACCATTCTTGTACGGGGAGTTTAACCGCAAACTCTGACTCAAGATGGCTTTCAAGCCCGGCGATATCCCACTGCTCGTCTAGGCTTTGCGGTGGAATAAAGCGACTGATCGTATCATCAACAACTTCTTCGCGAATCGCTGCAACGATATCTGAAATATCATCAGACTCCATCACCGAGTTACGCTGCTCATAAATCACACTACGCTGATCGTTCGCCACATCATCGTATTCCAGTAAGGACTTACGAATATCAAAGTTACGGCCTTCTACTTTACGCTGAGCCTTTTCAATCGCATTACTCACCATCTTGTGCTCGATGGCCTCACCTTTGTCCATACCCAAGGCTTGCATGATGTTACGTACACGATCCGAGGCAAACAGACGCATCAAGTTATCTTCTAAAGACAAGAAGAAACGGGTACTACCTGGGTCACCCTGACGGCCAGATCGTCCACGAAGCTGGTTATCGATTCGACGAGACTCGTGACGTTCGGTACCCAAAATATGCAACCCGCCTGCCTCAAGTACGGCTTTATTTCGTACTTCCCAGTCAGCTTTGATTTTAGCGATCTTGTCATCACTTGGGTCTTTCAATGCTTTAATTTCAGCTTCCCAATTACCACCCAGAACAATATCCGTGCCACGACCAGCCATGTTCGTCGCAATGGTTACAACACCCGGCAAACCGGCTTGCGCAACGATCTGAGCTTCTTGAGCATGCTGCTTCGCATTCAATACACTGTGCTTAATGCCTGCTTTCTTAAGTAATGCAGACAAAAATTCAGATGATTCAATAGATGCAGTACCCACTAGTATCGGGCGCTTTTGCGCAACCACAGCTTTTACTTCATCAATGATCGCTTGGTATTTTTCTTCCTGCGTCAGATAGATCAGGTCGTTATGATCAATTCGCTGAATCTCTTTGTTTGTCGGAATAACGACAACATCCAAACCATAAATTTGCTGAAACTCGAATGCTTCGGTATCCGCCGTACCCGTCATACCAGCCAGTTTCGAATAAATTCGGAAGAAGTTCTGGAAGGTGGTTGAAGCCAAAGTCTGGCTTTCAGCCTGAATTGCAACATTCTCTTTAGCTTCTATCGCCTGGTGCAAACCTTCGCCCCAACGACGACCAGCCATGGTTCGGCCGGTATGTTCATCGATAATAACAATTTGCTTATTCTGAACGATATAATCGACATCTTTCACATATAGGTAATGCGCACGCAAAGCGGCATAGACGTGGTGCAGTATGTTCAGGTTAGTCGCAGCGTAAAGGCTATCGCCCTCTTCCAGCACGCCATGCTCAATTAAGAGTCCTTCAAGATAGGTATGACCCGCTTCAGTCAAATCGACATTTTTCGATTTTTCATCAATTGTGAAGTGACCGTCATCAATAGGCTTATCGTCTTCACCTACCTCCGCTTTCTTCAGCATCGGTACCAAAGCATTAATCTGCTTATAACGCTTGGAACTGTCCTCAACTGCGCCAGATATAACCAAAGGCGTACGCGCTTCATCAATCAGGATCGAATCAACTTCATCGACAATCGCAAAGTTCAGACCACGCTGATACTTACCTTCAAGATTGAAGGCCATATTGTCACGCAAGTAATCGAAACCAAACTCGTTATTAGTACCATAGGTGATGTCTGACTGGTAAGCTGCTCTCTTTTCATCTGGCTGCTGGCCACCATAGACAACACCAACACTTAAGCCCAAAAAGTTATAGAGTGGCTCCATCCATTTGGAGTCACGCTTTGCAAGGTAGTCGTTCACGGTCACAACGTGCACACCCTTACCTTCCAGAGCATTAAGGTATACAGCCAAGGTTGCTACCAGCGTTTTACCTTCACCAGTTCTCATCTCTGAGATGCGACCTTCGTGCAGCGTCATACCACCAATCAACTGAACATCGAAGTGACGCATAGATAAGACACGCTTACCAGCCTCACGACACACAGCAAAAGCTTCAGGCAAAATCTGATCCAGGCTCTCACCCTCACCAACTCGCTTCTTAAACTCTGCACTTTTAGCTTTTAAGCTTTCATCATCTAGTTTGGAAAGATCCTCTTCCAAAGCGTTTATCTTCGTGACGACCTTTCTCATTCTCTTGAGTTCGCGCTTGTTCTTACTACCAAAAATCTTGGTCATTGCTGATGAAAACATAATGATCTTCTATATTCGTATCTTGTTAATTGAGAGCTCTGCAGACAGAGCGCTATTCTATAGAATGCGCCCGCACATTGATTTCTAATGGTCACGTTCGGCGTGATAAGCCAAAGATGAAACAGCGATCCCTGATTATTGTTGAAAAAATAAGTTCAAGTCTACAGTGAATTGAAACCAGGCTCAAAGGCTAAAATGGGTATGAGATGAAGTAATACAAGGGCAGAGAAGAGAAAAACAAAAGAAAAGTCGATAAATAGCGAAATGGGTCAGGTTTTTGGAGGTTGAGGCTCTAGTTAACTAAAGCTTTACCTTTAAATATTGTGAATACTCGATAAGGCTTCGGCGACAGCGAGTGAAGTCTTACTATGCTACCTGTGCGGTAGTAAATATAAACAGGCAATGCGCCCCATTCACCTAAAACTTCTAAGCTGCCTATGCGGCAGTGAACAGTAGTTTAACGCGAAAAAAATTAGCTACAACAATAAGTAAGGTTAATTTGGTCCAAAACATCAAAAAAACCACCTACGTTGTAACTTACTGATTTTATTAATTTGTTAAAGAGCAGAAAATTTTCGTATTTTCAATTAAAAACTAAGAATCAACCCAGTCTTCAACCCGCAAACCCACAACACGACAAAATTCACGAGTATTATTTGTCACAACAATACTTCCCGCCGCCATCGCATGACCTGCAATGGCTATATCGTTTGCTCCGATAGGTGTGCCCAGTTCACTCAATTGCTTTTTAACCAACGCAGAACAATCTACTGCTTTTTCATCCCAAGGGAGGATAGCATCAAGCCTAGTGATGAATTGATCAATCCACTGATTGACCTTTGGAGATGCTTTTCGACTAATTGCACCGTAGCGCATTTCAGAATAGGTAATTGCAGAAATAACAATCCAATGCTTTTCTGACACGGTTTGTAGCTTCTTAAGCACCACAACAGGGTGCTCTCGCATGATAAAGCTGCAGATACAGGTATCCAGCATATACGTTTGTTTCATTTAAAACCGTCCTTGGTCTTCAATCACATCTTCACGTTCAATCAGAAAATCGTCATCCGCTTTCTCAGTATCGGCTAAAGACAACCAGCTGGGCTTGGAAGGGCGAAGAATAATGGTATCGCCTTCCTTTACGATTTCCAGGTCACTCACTCCTTCATACTCCATGTCTTTAGGAAGACGAACCGCCTGATTCTTGCCATTCTTAAAGATAGATACGGTTCTCATAAGTACTCTCCTCTCGATAACAGCTACTGCTTAAGTATCAGGCTACACCCAGCACAAGCATATGTAAAGCATATGCCGATTTAAACCCGCCTAATTCGACGGGTTTAAAACCAGGGGACGGTTGCGTTTTTTGAGAGGCCAAACTGATTAAAGCTCCCTGAGACAGGCTCATTCATTACCGGGCCAAACTCAATAAAACGTCTGTGCTTTTCCCCATTAGAACCACCGACTAACTCAACATATGGGTTATCTAGGCTTTGGTTAAACATTTTGGCTTTATACTGCTTGATATTTCTGACTGGAGGCGCTATCAGTTGCAAGTGCGAGCTGACCCAGCCACCATCAAAAAAGCTAAGGTATTCTTCAAGCTCTCCGGAAGTAAAGCAAGGTTGAAATTGATCACTAGGACGATGGCATTTTTCATTGCTGTCATAGAGATCTAGGTTTTGAGGAACAGCGCTTCGGTATTCGGTGATCCATTTCTGAGCGCTAGTACGGGAGATACCGAATTGCTCTATCAGTTTCCGCGTCGTTAGCTTGCCTTCCCATTGCAATAACACTTCAATAAACTGAAACTTTACCCTTGCATCAACGCTGACGCCCATGATCAACACACCTATCTATATAAACTTAGTTAGCTCGGTGATACTAATACCGGGTTCCTGTAGCTAAGCACTACTAACGACGATGAATATACTTCTTGGGGTTAATGACTTTGCCGTTTTTGCGTACTTCATAGTGCACGTGAGGGCCGGTTGAGCGGCCGGTGCTGCCCATTGATGCGAGCACTTGGCCTTTGTCGACAATATCGCCTACTTTTGCTTTGAGTTCTTTACAGTGAGCATAGCGGGTTGTGAAGCCTCCACCATGGTTGACTTCAACTAAGTTACCGTAACCGTAGCGGTCACCTGAGTATGTAACGACGCCCGAGGCAACGGCGATGATGTCACTATCCTCCTTACCTGCGAAGTCTACTCCGGCATGCCAGGCACGCTTTCCTGAAAAAGGGTCTGTTCGGTAGCCATAGGCTGAGGACATCCATCCCCAGGTAATGGGGCGGCCGGCAATAAATAATTCTTCTTGGGTTTTGCGGCTAACAAACAGCGCGTCAATCACTTCTAGCTGCTGCTCACTGTCAGTAAGTTGTCGGTCAATCTGATCAAGACTTTCAACAATGCCTGGCAGCACGTAAGACTCGCCCAGCTTTGCATCGGTGGGGCCACCTAGCGCAGGGCTCGCACTGAAGTCAAATTCGCCATTCTTTAGCTTCGCTACTTCTGTCAGTCTTTGACCAAGCGCATCAAGGCGTAACAGTCTGGCCTGCATATCACCCATTCTTAAGGTTAGCGCATCAACCTTTTCCTGAGCTGCTCGCTTAATCCTGGTCACTTGTTTCTTTTGTGCGTTGATATCTTGCTGCCAACCAACAATTATTTCTTTATCTAAAGTCGACTCGGCTTCTCCGGCCACCCAGGTCTGTAGACGGTAGCCCGAAAACACTAGTACGGCCATGAGAAAAACAAATAGCGCACCAACAATGACGAGCTGCTTATTTCCTAACTGATAAGTTTTAGACTTTCCGTGGTTTCGACCAACAAAAATAATATTCATAGCTTTTCTTATATCGTTCTTTTAGCATATCCCTATTCCATGATGTCATTCCATGACTCAATTTGCGCTAGTTTGACCAAGCATCAAGCTCTTTGCAAGCGCTAGTCGCTTTGCTCTTGAGCCTTGTCACGCCGAACTTAGCAAAGCCAATTTAGCCTGTCACACTTTTAAGTTTATGAGACAACCAAAGCAGCAAAAGTTTGCCCCTAAAATCAGCTTGAAAAGACTGAGTGCGAAATCAAACAATCTTCAGTCTCTGATTAAACAGGCAGCCAGCCGAAAGTCGCTGGAAGTTCTGTTTGACGAAACCTTGCCAAGCGCTTTTAAAGGCAAGTTTCAAATAAACGCCTTTAGCCAAGGCAGGCTCACCCTCACCTGCTCGTCTGCAGCGCTCATGACCAAATTCCGTTTCTCTCAAGAGCAGGTGATATCTATGCTCAATGCAAAAATTCACCCAGAGAGAATAGAGCAGATCAAAATCAAAGTGCGACCCAAAGGGGCATTTTCAAACAAAGCACCCATTGATACGCCAAGTACACCTAAACACTTAAGCAAAAAAAATGCCCAGATTCTAAGAGAAGAAGCTGAGCATACTGATGATTTGAAACTAAAAAAGATTTTACTTCAGTTAGCCAGACATACTGATTAGCAGATTAGTATCAATATATCCGGCTCGCTGGTTTTCTCTTATGCAGCCACTTAAGCAGCTAACACTGGCTTCATATATGAAATTGGAGCTGTACTTGCGTCTTCGAAAGTATTCACTTCCCAAGCATCGGTTTCCTTGATGAGTTTTCGCAGCAACTTGTTGTTCAAGTCATGACCAGACTTGTAACCTTTAAACTCACCAATCAAGCTATTGCCCAATAAGTATAAGTCGCCGATAGCATCCAAAATTTTGTGTTTTACGAACTCATCGTCATAACGCAAACCATCTTCGTTCAAGACCTTGTAGTCATCAACAACAATTGCGTTATCGAAACTACCGCCTTGAGCTAGATTCATTGCTTGCAAACGTTCAAAGTCACGCATAAAACCAAAAGTCCGGGCACGGCTTACTTCTTTTACAAACGAGGTGCTCGAGAAATCAATCGCCGCATCTTGAGTACCCTGATGAAAAACAGGGTGATCAAAGTCAATTGAAAAGCCAACTTTGAAGCCATTAAAAGGCACAAACGTCGCTTTCTTACCGTCTTCTTCGATCGTCACTTCTTTGGTGATGCGAATAAACTTCTTAGCCGCTTCTTGCTCTTCAATTCCCGCAGACTGGATTAGAAAAACAAAAGGACCAGCACTACCATCCATAATGGGTACTTCTTCAGCACTTAACTCAACACGGCAGTTATCAATACCTAAACCAGCCATGGCTGAAAGCAAATGCTCTACAGTCGCTACTTTAACGCCGTCTTTAACAAGCGTTGTTGAAAGCAAAGTCTCACCTACGTTTTCCGCACGCGCTTCTATCTCCACAGCTGGAGACAAATCGGTACGACAAAACACAATCCCTGAGTCGATCGGTGCAGGCATAAGCGTTAAATACACCTTTTTACCTGAATGAAGACCCACTCCAGTGGCTCGAATTGTATTCTTTAATGTGCGCTGTTTAATCATATTTTGATTTCTATCAACCTTTATAAATTGCTGAACTGGTCAAAAAACAGGCGCATAATAACAGAATGCGCCGAATTTCCCAACTAAAACGATCAACTATTCATCAAGATGTAATATTAGGCGCGGATAATTAATCCGCTTGACGCCTCAAAAATGCTGGTATATCCAAGTAATCAACACTTGGAGCCGCATCAGTTTTGCTCGTATCAACCGCAGCATTACCTACGCGGTCAACGCTTGGACGACGGCGACTTACAGCTGGGCGCTCCAATTCACCGTAATCTAGCGTACCGTCCTTTTTAGTCGGCGTATTGTCAACAACCTTAACCGGCTTATCCATTGCAGCTGACAAACCTGTTGCAACAACTGTTACTTTTAGTTCATCTGTCATCTCAGGATCGATAACCGTACCTACAACAACTGTTGCTGAGTCTGAAGCAAATTCTTCTACAATATTACCCACTTCCGAGAACTCACCCAAGTTCAAGTCAACACCCGCAGTAATGTTAACCAAGATACCACGCGCACCCTGAAGGTTAATGTCTTCTAGCAGCGGGCTTCTAATCGCAGCCTCTGCAGCTTCCTTAGCTCGCTCTTCACCCGATGCTGAACCGGTACCCATCATAGCCATGCCCATTTCAGACATAACTGTTTTTACGTCTGCAAAGTCAACGTTGATCATACCTGGGCGGATAATTAGATCCGCAATACCTTGAACAGCCCCTTGAAGTACGTCATTCGCTGCACCAAATGCATCAAGCAAGGTCGTATTTTTACCTAAAACTGATAGCAGTTTTTCATTTGGAATCGTGATCAAGGAATCAACATTCTCAGCCAGTTCCTGCAAACCTGCTTCAGCGATTTTCATACGCTTGCCGCCTTCAAAAGGAAAAGGCTTAGTCACAACAGCAACCGTCAAAATACCTAATTCACGCGCTACTTCAGCCACAATCGGTGCTCCACCCGTACCTGTACCGCCGCCCATACCGGCAGTAATAAATACCATGTCAGCACCCTTTAGGGTTTCCGCAATGCGCTCTTTATCTTCTAAAGCCGCTTGACGTCCAATCTCAGGATTCGCGCCTGCACCAAGGCCTTTAGTAATTGTGCTACCCAATTGGATAACTGCTTTGTTTTCTAGATCTTTTAGAGCTTGTGAGTCTGTATTTGCACAAATAAACTCTACACCGTCTACATCGCCAGATAGCATGTGGCGCACTGCGTTACCACCGCCACCGCCGACACCAACGACTTTTATTACTGCGTTTTGTGAAACATTCTCTACGAGTTCAAACATCACTCTTTCTCCTAATATTATATTTTCAATCTGCTAGTTGCTGCTTTGTATTGTTGGTTTTTGTAGGCAATTTTTAGAAGTTGCCGGTAAACCATGTTTTTATTTTTTCCATAAAACTTTCGCCTCCCTCAGACCTCATCATCGGCTCACTATCCGTTGTCCTCTGCTTCAGTCCATACATCAATAAACCAACGCCCGTTGCATACATCGGATTATTGACGACATCCGCCAAACCAGATACACCCTGCGGGGATGCTAATCTGACAGGCATATGGAATATCTCTTCTGCTAACTCAACAACGCCTTCCATCTTTGACGTCCCGCCCGTTAACACAATCCCGGCGGCAATTACATCTTCAAAGCCACTTCTACGTAACTCTGACTGTATCAAGGTAAATAACTCTTCATAGCGAGGTTCAACCACCTCAGCCAATGCCTGCCGAGACAAGTCTCGTGGTGGGCGATCCCCAACACTAGGCACTTTTATGGTTTCTTCTGCACCGGCCAATTGCGTCAAGGCACAGGCATATTTAATCTTTATCTCTTCCGCGTTTTGTGTCGGTGTACGCAGTGCCATGGCAATATCATTCGTCACCTGGTCGCCCGCTATCGGGATTACTGCGGTATGACGAATCGCACCACCGGTAAATATTGCGATGTCGGTTGTTCCACCACCAATATCCACAACACAGACACCTAACTCTTTCTCATCGTCAGTGAGCACCGCATAGCTTGAAGCCAACTGCTCTAAAATAATGTCATCAACGTCCAGATCACACTTCTGCACACACTTTTCTATATTCTGAGCTGCGTTAACCGCACAGGTCACCAAGTGCACCTTTGCTTCTAGACGCACACCAGACATACCCAAAGGCTCTTTAATGCCTTCCTGGCTATCAATCACAAACTCCTGAGGGAGAATGTGCAGCACTTTCTGGTCTGCTGGTATTGCCACAGCCTGTGCAGCATCGATAACACGATCAATATCGGCCTGAACAACTTCTCGATCTCGAACCGCAACAATGCCGTGCGAATTCATACTGCGAATATGGCTCCCGGCTATTCCTGCATAGACAGAGTGAATCTGGCACCCTGCCATCAGCTCAGCCTCTTCGACAGCTCGTTGAATTGCGTTAACTGTTGACTCAATATTGACAACAACCCCTCTCTTTAAGCCACGAGAAGGGTGCGAACCGATACCAACTATTTCGATCTGTCCTTCACTATTCTTCTTGCCAACAATTGCAACAATTTTGGAGGTTCCAATATCCAACCCCACGGTAAATTCATTTTCTAATGAGCCAGCCATTCTGGTGTTCCCACGTTACTTTTGTACCAACTTTGCTTTCGCGAAGCCTAAGGCCATCCGATGCCCGGCTCACAAACACATTCCTAATTCTTACTTTTTACCGGATCGCCACTTGATCGCTACACCATTCGGGTAGCGAGCGTCGATTCGGCTAATATTCGCCACGTCAATATTTGCTCTGGAGCTGAAAACCTTACCAACTCGTTCCAGCTTGGCTTCAAGGTTCTGCTGCCCTTCGCGATCTTGTAGCTTAATTTCACCCATTGCGACCGCCACACCATTACTCAAGGTCATATTCCAGACATTTCTAGGTTTCAATTCCAGCGCTCTAATAGCCAAGCCATACTCTTTAAGGCCTTGCTGTAGTACTCCGAGCGTTGAATACATCATATTTTTCTTCGACGCACTGAACTGCTCACTGCCGATCAGTTGCGGTAAAACCAATAAATCACTTCTTAGTTCAGCAGGCTTAAAGACAACACCTTCTGCATTGAGCAACGCTCCGTCATTCCACTGACTCACCGCAACTTGTTCATTTATTAGCAGCTTGATTTCGCCCGGCCAGACTCTACTCACAGTCGCACTGTTAACCCAGGCCAAGCCCTCTACTCGTGTTTGAACGTCTTTTAAGTCAGTCGCTATAAATCCGGCGCCGACTAAACCACTCAACGCTTGTGTCACTTCACTTTCGTTCAGATAAGAAAACGCGCCTGTTACCTTGATCGATGAGATAGGGTGGTCAACTACTTGTATCAGACTGTCTCTTTTAGTCAGTAATACAAGTAGCGCTAAACAAATTAGCGTCACAGTTAGAACACGCTTGAGCACCAAAACAGTCTCTTCACGTACAGCGTTTCCTTCTGCCAACTGAGCGCCCTGCCCCATTACATGAATTGCAGCATTATGTGCCATCTAACTATCCCCTTTATCATTATTATTGTTCTTGCTTAAGCGCTTGTTTGTCACTGCTGACTTCAGTATTTCCAGTAGCAAATCATCAAACTCTAAACCTGAAGCTTTCGCGGCCATAGGAACCAGACTATGGCTGGTCATTCCTGGTATGGTGTTAACTTCTAACAACCAAAAGCGCCCTTTGCTATCGCGCATTACATCGACACGCCCCCAGCCAGAACAGCCTAAGGCACTAAATGCTCTTTCCGCCAAATTCCCCAGACTCTGCTCTTCTTCATCAGATAAGCCTGAGGGTAATAAATATTGTGTAGAATCTGACTCGTACTTCGCTTCATAGTCATAAAAGGTATGGCTGGTTTTTAAGCCAATTACCGGTAATGGCGAACCATTCAACAAGCCAACTGTATATTCATCACCTTCTATCCACTGCTCCAAAAGCACTTGCTCATCCATTTCCAGAGCCTTACTTACTGCGGCTTCCAGCTGTGTCTGATTATTTACTTTAAACACACCAATCGATGACCCTTCACGAGAAGGTTTAACTGCCAACGGGAAACCCATCAATGAAACCAGGCGGGTGAGCATTTCCGGGTTCAACTTCTCTACATAACTAAACTTAGGTGTCGGTAAATTCATCCCCTGCCAAAGGTACTTAGTTCGTGTCTTATCCATGCCAATGGCAGAGCCCATTACACCACTACCGGAGTACGGAATATTCAGGGTCTCTAAAACACCCTGTATCGTGCCATCTTCACCACCACGTCCATGAAGCGCTAAGAATGCCCGGTCAAAAGGCATGTGTTTGACCAGGTCTTCAATCTCTCCACCAAAATCCAGTTTGAAGGCATCAACACCTTTACGCAGCAAGCCATCCAGGACAGCCTGACCACTTTTCAGAGACACCTCGCGCTCCGCCGAGGTTCCTCCCATAATAACGGCAACTTTACCTAGCTTGTCCGCCACTGAACTCATGAACAAGCCTCCAACAACTCGCCATCTTCCGACAAACGAATAGCTATCTGACCGACGCTACCCGCCCCCTGAGTAAGTAATAAGTCGCCGTCTTGAAGCACTGTGGACAAAAGTTTTTCCAGGTTCGGCACTACCTCATCTACCTGGTGACCACCATCGATATAAATTGGCTCAGCACCACCACGCTGACGAATACTGCGGCACAATGCGCGACTATCAGCACTTGGAATTGGTGTCTCGCCAGCGGGGTAAACTTCCATCAATAGCAACACATCAACCTTGGCGAGAACTTTTACGAAGTCCTCATATAGGTCACTGGTACGGCTATAACGATGCGGTTGAAAAACCATGACCAATCGTTTGTCTGGCCAACCCGCACGAATCGCCTGGAGTGTCGCTTCCACCTCACTTGGGTGATGCCCGTAATCATCAACCAACATAACTTTTGAAGCGCTCTTCGCTTCAGTATCTTGTCGTTGAACAGCGTAGTCGCCATACACCTGAAAACGACGCCCTACCCCTTGGAAACTTTCCAAGGCTCTTTGAATTGCGGCATCTTCAACACCCTCATCACTCGCCACAGTGATAGCAGCCAGTGCATTCAGAACATTATGATGCCCCGGCATTTGTAGCGTGATATCCAGGTCATTCATACCCGCCGGTCTCTGTACGGTAAAGCGATTGTGCATACCGTCTTGGCGAATATTATGCGCCCGATAATCCGCACTTTCTGACACACCATAAGTAAGGACGGCACGTGATACCTGAGGCATTATTTCTTCTACTACTGGGTCGTCTACACACATCACCGCAGCACCGTAAAACGGCAGGTTATGAAGGAAGTCTACAAAGGTCTGTTTAAGCTTTGAGAAGTCGCCACCATAGGTATGCATATGATCCGCTTCGATATTTGTAACCACTGAAATCATCGGTGTAAGGTGCAAGAATGACGCATCACTCTCATCTGCTTCAGCAACCAGGTATCGAGACCCACCCAGACTTGCATTGGTACCCGCGCTATTTAAGCGACCACCGATCACATACGTAGGGTCTAAACCTGCCTCGGCGAGTACCGATGCAATCAAACTGGTTGTAGTTGTTTTGCCATGCGTTCCCGCAATCGCGATACCGTGACGATAACGCATTATTTCAGCCAGCATTTCTGCTCGCGGAACAATTGGCGTACGGTGCTCTCTGGCTGCAGCCACTTCCGGGTTGTTTTCATCAATCGCAGAAGAAACCACTACTACATCGGCTTGTGCGACATTTTCCGCATCATGCCCAAAATAGATTTTCACTCCTAATGAAGCGAGTCGTTTTGTCACTGCTGACTCATTTAAATCTGAACCCGAGATTTGGTAACCCTGGTTACGTAGCACTTCTGCAATTCCGCACATGCCCGCGCCACCAATACCTACGAAATGGATCAGACTGATACGGCGCATCTCTGGAATTTCACTCAATACCATGCTTCCTGCATGCTTTAGTACACTCGCATTTGGTTTATCAGGCATAGCAGACTCTCCTACATTCACTGGCTACATTCTCTGTTGCGTCTGCTTTGGCTAATTTTCTTGCTGCCTCGGACAAAATCGATATTCTCTCGGGTTTACTAAATAAAGGAGCCAAGACCTCACTCAAGGTCGACTCGCTCAAATCCTGTTGGTCTAATAACCATGCCGCACCGCCCTTGGTCATATACTGGGCATTGAGCGTTTGGTGGTCATCGACCGCATGAGGATAAGGGATGAGGATCGCTCCCAAGCCCGCCACACATAGTTCAGATATGGTTAAAGCACCGGCTCGACAGATCACAAAGTCAGCCCAGCGATAGGCTGCGGCCATATCATCAATAAACTCACTTACCTGAGCTTTGACACCATACTTTTCATAACTTGCAGCCACGCCTTCGGACTTATTACGCCCTGTCTGGTGCCAAATTTCCGGTCTAATTTCTGCCCCCAAAGAGCTCATCGCACCAGGGAGCACTTCGTTTAGTCTGGCAGCTCCAAGGCTCCCACCCAACACCAGCACTCTGATCGGCCCAGATTTCGAAACACTGTCTTTGCTTGAATAAAATAACTCGCAGATTTCATCTCTCAATGGGTTGCCAGTCAGCACAACTTTACTCGCATCTTCAAAGGCTTCAGGAAAAGCTGACATCACTGAATCTGCCATTTTCGCGAGTACTTTATTGGTCATTCCTGCTACGGCATTCTGTTCGTGAACCAATAAAGGCTTACCCAAGAGTTTTGCCGCCAAGCCACCAGGCCCAGAAGCGAAGCCTCCCATACCTAACACGGCATCGGGTCTTGTTTTCCTAAGCACTAATAAAGCCTGGAAAACGGCTTTAGCGATCTTCAAGGGTGCTAAAGCTTTGCTTAATATGCCTTTACCGCGAACACCACTGACGGAAATACCGTAAAAAGGGATTCCAGCGTCTTGCACTACTCGCTCTTCCATACCACCGACTGAACCTAGCCAAACAACTTTGTCATTGCGGCTCATTAGTTTCTTTGCCGTTGCTAAGGCTGGAAATACATGCCCGCCAGTGCCACCAGCCATCACAAGGAATGTTTTATCACGCATGGATAAGCTCCTTGTCTTTGGTCTGTTCTGAGTCTGGCTCATCTTCAATCGCCATCAGGTCACGGTGAATTCTTAACAACACGCCTATACACATACAACTCACAATCAGGCTACTACCGCCATAACTTACCAATGGCAGTGTCAGACCTTTAGTCGGTAGTAAGCCCATATTGACGCCTATGTTTATAAAGGACTGAACCGCGAATAAGATGCCAATGCCGTAGGCAAAATAGGCGCTGAATAATTGCTTTTTCTTTTCTGCCAAATAGCCTATGCGTAAGGATCTGTAGACCAAAACGACAAACAACGAAACAACAAGCAATGTACCAATCAAACCAAACTCTTCTGCCATAATGGCAAAAACGAAATCGGTATGAGCCTCGGGCAAGTAAAATTGCTTTTGAATACTGTTGCCTAAACCTACGCCCGACCAGTCCCCACGCCCAAATGCGATCAAAGACTGAATCACCTGATATCCACTACCATAGGGATCTGCCCAAGGATCGGTATAGCCCACTAAACGCTTTAATCTGTAGGGCTGCGAATAAATCAGTAAGGCCACAGATGCTAAACAGCCTAGAATCAGAATAATAAACTGCCCTAATCTCGCACCACTGAGGAAAATCATTCCCAGAAAGGCACAACCAATTACAACGGTAGAACCTAAGTCCGGCTCACTAAGCAGCAATAAGGCAACCAAAGCCAAGACCAACATCGGCTTTGCAAAGCCCCACCATGTTGTACGCACCTCATCTAAACGTCTCACTAAATAGCCTGCGAGATAAGCCACCAACAAAAGCTTCGCCAATTCAGAAGGCTGAAAATTCAAGCTACCTAAACTAATCCAGCGTGTACTGCCATTAACTGTTTTACCAACGCCTGGGAGAATGACCACCAAAAGCATTAGTAAAGACAAACTCAGCGCAAGCCAGCCAGTCTTCTGCCACCACGAAGATGGCAACTGGTAAGTAAATACGCCGGCGATACAACCCAAGACAATGAAAATGCCGTGGCGAATCACATAGTGAAATGGGTTTCCATTTCTGGCATCCGCAATATCTACCGAAGCCGATGCAATCATAATCAAGCCAGTCAGCAGCAATAGAACACTAACGAACAACATGACATGATCTGTACGTGGTTCAATGCGAAGCGAGTCTTTGCTTTGCAGCAATCCAGGCATGCCAGCTCTAGCGATAGAAAGTGTCATAAGGCCAAAACCTCCTGCTCAAACATATCGCCTCGCTGCTCGTAACTTTTGAACATATCGAAACTTGCGCACGCTGGAGACAACAACACAGCGTCACCTTCTTCTGCCCGCGCCTTGGCTTGTTGAACTGCCTGCTCCAGGTTAGCAACACGAAGCGTTTCAACCTTATCTTTTAAAACAGCTTCTATTAACTCCGCATCCTGTCCAAATAGCAGCGCCAGTTTCCCAAACTTTTGCATAGGCTCGAGCAAGCCGGAAATATCAGCACCTTTACTATCGCCTCCGGCAATTAGCAGTACCTTTCCATCTAAATTCGCACCAATACTGCTAATGGCTGTTTGGGCTGCACCCGCATTCGTTCCTTTTGAGTCATTGATATAATCAACACCGTCTACAGACCTGATATGCTGACAACGGTGACGTAGCCCCTTATAACTTTTCAGAGCATTCGCCATCGCATCCATAGGCAAGCCAACAGATGTTCCTAATGCCAAAGCAGCTAGCGCGTTCGAAAGATTATGCTCGCCGCAGATCTTCAAATCTTTTACGGGCAAAATACTGTCAAAGCCCTTCACTAGATGACGCTGGCCATCAATGTCCATACAGGAAAACTTATTTAAGTCTGCTCTATTCAAGCCAAAGTGAAGCAGCTCCATTCCTTCAGCTTGTAAGGGCTGACTGAGCACCTCATCATCATTAACAATGACTTTTTTAGCGCCAAAAAATATACGTTGCTTAGCCTGTAAATATGCAATTTTGCTCTCATAGCGATCCATATGATCTTCAGAGAGATTTAGCATAACAACGCTTTCTGCACTTAAATGGTCTGTCGTCTCTAGCTGAAAACTGGATAGTTCTAGAATATATAGCTCACACGAGTTATCTAGTAACTCAAGTGCTGGGGTCCCTAGGTTTCCACCAACACCAACATTTAGCCCTGCCTGCTCTGCCATTTCACCCAGCAAAGTTGTGACGGTACTTTTACCATTAGAGCCGGTAATCGCAACAATCGGCGCCTTAGCGGCTTCAGCAAACAGGTCGATATCACCTCGAACTCGCACACCGCTTTTGATAGCGGCCTGGATTTCTGGTGTTGCCAGTGCAATTCCCGGGCTCAGAATGATTTCAGTTGCTGAGCACAAAAGCTCTTGGTCAAAGCCACCTGTTATACATTGAACATTCGGATAATCAGCATGCAAGCCTTCAAGCCCGGGCGGCTCTTCACGGCTATCCATGACACATAGCTGACAGCCTTGCGACGCTAAAAAGCGCACGCACGAAAGCCCGGTCTTACCAAGACCGACAATAACGACTTTCTTATCTGTCACAATTGTATTCACAGCTTGCCTTATCTAACTTTCAGGGTCGCAAGACCAATTAATACCAATACCACGGTGATTATCCAGAAACGTACGATTACACGAGGCTCTGGCCAACCTTTTAATTCAAAATGGTGATGCAAGGGAGCCATTCTAAATATTCTGCGCCCGGTCAATTTAAACGAAGCGACCTGCAGAATGACCGATACGGTTTCCATCACAAATACGCCCCCCATAATGAATAAAACAATTTCCTGCCTTACCATCACAGCGACAACACCCAAGGCGGCACCCAACGCTAAGGCGCCAACATCCCCCATAAATACTTGAGCGGGATAGGTGTTAAACCAAAGAAAGCCCAAACCGGCACCTAACAAGGCACCACAAAAAACGATTAACTCACCCGTACCTGGCAGATAAGGGATATGTAGATATTCCGCAAACACACTATTACCTGATACATACGCAAAAATACCTAAGGCACTCGCCACGAGAACCGTAGGCATAATCGCCAAGCCGTCAAGACCGTCCGTCAGGTTGACGGCATTACTTGTCCCAACGATGACGAAGTAACTTAAGACGATGAACATGGGCCCTAAATCAAAAACAAAATCCTTAAATACCGGTACAATTAACGCGGTCTCCTGAGGTAGATCTGCTGTAAAGTACAAAAGCAATGCCGCAGCACCACCACAAACTGACTGCCAAAAGTATTTTGCTTTCGCTGGTAAACCTTTAGAGTTCTTTTCAACCACTTTTCGATAGTCATCTACCCAACCAATCGCACCGAATGACAGTGTCACGAATAGTGTAATCCAGACATATTTGTTACCCAGATTTCCCCAGATCAAAGTACTAATCGCCACAGCAACAATGATTAGAGTACCGCCCATCGTTGGCGTACCCGCTTTGCTTAAGTGAGACTGAGGACCATCATCCCTTACAGACTGACCAATTTGATAATGGCTCAACTTCTTGATCATCATCGGGCCAACCCATAAGGAAATCATCAGGGCAGTTAAAACCCCTAGGATTCCTCGCAAGGTTAAATACTGAAACACCGACAAGAACCCAAATGTTTCAGATAAAACGGATGACAACCAATACAGCATTAGTGAACTCTTCTCTTAATTAAATTTACAACTTCATCCATTGCTGCGCTTCTGGACCCTTTGATCATCACGATCTTATTTTTGTGCGGATCTTTCACTAGGTGCTCTGCAAGCAAGGCTTTGTCTTCAAAAACCAATGCATTCTCACCAATACTTTCACTCATCTGTTTTGCGTATTGCCCTATCAAGCAAAACTCTTCGATTCCTAATTCAAGCGCATAAGTCGCGACATCTATATGCGCGTCATGCGCATGAGCACCAAGTTCGGCCATTTCACCCAGCACGGCAACTCGATACCCCGCCTGCATAGACAAGATATTAAGGGCTGCTTTCATCGAAGCCGGATTTGCGTTGTAACTGTCGTCTAATAAAGTGATATCATTAATGACAGCTGTATTCATACGCCCTTCTGTCGACTCAACCTTTGCCAAGCCTTTTGCTACACCTTCCAAGTCGCATCCAACAGCAATTGCAGCAGTCGCTGCTGCGAGAGCATTTTGGATTTGATGCAAACCTGGCACAGGTAAACCAACCCTTACGCTCTCTTCGTGATAATTCAATGTAAAGCAGCTTCCTTCGGCTTCACATTCAACATCACTTGCAAAGACATCAGCATTTTCACTTTCCTGTGAGAAAGACAAACTTTGCCTTCCTCCCAAGCGCTCTAACCAAGTCATATAGGCTGGGTCATCGAAGTTTATTATTCCAACGCCGTCAGCGCTTAAGGAGTCATAAATTTCTCCTTTGCCTTCGACGATCGCTTCGTAATCACCAAATACTTCAATGTGAGCGCTGCCAGCATTCAAAACCATTGCAACATCTGGTCGGGCCATATTGCTTAGATAGGCAATATCACCTTTCGCTCTCGCTCCCATTTCCACAACTGAAAACTGGTGTTCAGCATTTATGTCTAACAAAGTTAACGGCACACCCACTTCGTTATTGAAATTACCCTTCGTTGCCGCGGTCTTGCCGTATTCTGATAAAACAGCTTTCAACATATTCTTAGTACTGGTTTTGCCTGCTGACCCCGTCAAACCAACTAACTTTCCGCAAAACCTCTGTCGATTAAGTGAAGCAATTGAAGCAAGCGCTTTGTCAGTATCGTTAACTTGTAAATATGAAATCTGTTTGGCTGTCATCCCCTCATCTTCGATATACTGCGATACACTTGCTAAATCTTGTTCGCCAATAACACCTGCACAGCCCTTTCGCAGCGCATCAACAATAAATTCATGCCCATCAAATCTTTCGCCCTTTAAGGCCAAGTAAACATCACCTTCGTTAACGGTACGTGAATCAATAGATAGGCAAGTAAAGCCCGTATCATCACCCAATAAAGTACCCGGCAAAGCTTTAGCCAAAGAGGAGAAAGTCATGACATCAATCATTAATGACCTCCTCTAGCGCCTTAGGAAGAACAGCTGCTCCCGAAATCAATTCGCGCACAGTTTCGATATCACTAAAGTAGTGGCGCTGACCTTTCACTTCTTGCCACGTTTCATGACCTTTACCCGCCACAAGAATGACATCATCTGCTACTGACTTTTCGAGCATTTTCTGTATTGCCATTCGTCGCTCGTGTATCACTTCCACCTTCGATGGCTGCGCAAAGCCCGCTAAAATATCTGCGATGATTGCTTCTGGTGATTCTCCTCGTGGATTGTCATCACTGAGGACAATGTCATCTGCAAACGCTTCGGCAACTCTTGCCATCTCGGCGCGTTTTCCTTGATCACGGTCACCACCACAACCAAATATCACCCTTAGAGAGCCACTGCAAAGAGGCGCTAGCGTTTTAAGTACATTTTCCAAAGCATCAGGTGTATGTGCATAATCAACTACGACTGTAGGTTGATTCACAGACCGAAGCACTTCCATACGGCCATCAACCGCTTTAATCTTTTTAACTCGCGACTCAACGCTTTCGAGGTCGTTCATCGCCGTGGCAGCTGCAAGCACAGCTAACAAATTGCTTAAGTTAAATTCGCCCAGCAATGGGGAGTCGATCATTACCTGACCTACTGAAGCCTTGATCAATGCGTGTATACCCGATGACGAAAGCTCGTTCGTCAATACCGCAACATCAGCAGCTTTACTTGAAACCGCATAACTCGTAATGTTTGTGCCTGGCGTAACAGCGGCTTTAAAATCGCTGAACAGTTCATCATCTCGATTTAGTACTGCAAAGGCCAAGCTCGTGTTCTGAAATAGCTTCTGCTTGGCTTGCGCGTAGTCGGACATTGAACCATGGTAATCCAAGTGATCACGAGTCAAATTGGTGAACACTGCTCCATAAAACTGGACGCCATCTACCCGGTTCTGACATAAGCCGTGCGAAGATACTTCCATCACTACAAACTTTGCACCCGCGTCACGCATATTAGCCAAATGCCGATGCACCTCGATCACATCGGGTGTCGTGTAACCGGTCGCAACCAGAGCTTCCGTCTCCTCACCAAGCAAGCCATAACCCAAGGTTCCCATCACGCCACACTTATGCGGTCCTTGGGATATGTAAGAGGCAAGGTAGTTTGCTACTGAGGTCTTGCCGTTCGTACCGGTGACACCGATTACTTTAATTTCTTCACTTGGCCTAAAGAAGAAGCGAGCCGCTATCTCTCCCATACTCTGGCGAAGGCCCTGCAAGCAGATCTCTATCGCTGCTTTATCTTCATATATTCGGCAGTTAGTATTTCCATCGCGTAGTACTGCGTTTGCACCGCGTTCAATAGCTTCTGCAACGTACAGCTCAAGCTGAGCTTCATCACTAGCAATCGCAATGAACACATCACCTTTTTGAACTTTTCTACTATCGATCGAAATACCTGAAACTCGTGTATCCAGCGCTGCAGGCACATTACAAATACCTCGGAGCAAATCAACCAATGAGTGAGCATAGATATTTTGCATACTACCCTCTGCTCGCTAAAATTGATTTGCCAGAAGACAAGGCTGAACTTTCTTTATCGGGGCTGACATCAAGCAAGCGCATCGTGCCATTCACAACTCGTGAAAAAACTGGCGCCGCAACCTCACCACCATAATATTCCGCACCTTGCGGACCATCGATCACTACCACCATGGCGACTTCGGGTTTATCTATTGGCGCGACGCCGGCAAACAGCGCTTTGTACTGGCTCTCTTCATAACCCGAGCTTCCTACACTGTGAACAGTGCCCGTTTTGCCTCCGACTTCATACATTGGCAATTGCGCTCGCGTTCCTGTTCCACCCTTGGCAACAACAGCCTTCATAGCTTTTCTCAAGGAATCAGAAACATCCGAGCTCAAAATCTGCTCTCCTGGGTAATGCTCTTCACGATAAACAAGACCCAAAGGGTGCTTTACACCACCATTCCCTAATATCATATAAGCTTGGGCAAGTTGCAGTGCGGTAGCATTCAGACCGTAACCATAAGACATGGCTGCAACTTCAATTGGCTGCCAATGCGAAGAGTCTGGCAAAGAACCTATACTCTCTCCAGGAAAGCCAATTCCCGTTCCCTGCCCAAAACCAAGCCGGCTAAACATATCCCAAACGACATCACCACTAAGATCCAGCGCTATACGACTGGTTCCAACATTACTACTTTTGGCAATAATATTAAGGACACTTAGCTCACCGTAGTTTCTGTGATCTCGAATTGACTTACGCCCTAAACGCAAATAACCCGGAGATGTATCCAGGCGGGTATTCAGTGTGTATTTGTTTGTCTCTAATGCCGCGGCTATCGTTGCTAACTTCATCGTCGAGCCCGGTTCAAATACATCGGTGATCGCTCGATTCCTCAAATGCGCAACATTTATATTGCTACGATTATTTGGGTTATAGGAGGGCTGATTTGCCATCGCTAAAACATCGCCTGAGTGAATGTCGAGTACGACTATCGACCCGGCTTTCGCTTTATGAGTCTCGACGGCAGCCTTGAGTTCTCGATAAGCCAGATATTGAATCCTCATATCTAGACTCAAACGAATATCCTTTCCTGGGCTAGCTGTTTTTACAGCACCAAAATCTTTGATCACTCGCTGCTTTCTGTCTTTCAGGACTCTGCGCTTTCCCGGTTCGCCGCTTAGCCAGTCATCATAGGAGAGTTCAATCCCCTCCTGGCCGTGCTTATCAATATTAGTAAAACCGACAACATGAGCAGCCACTTCACCCGCTGGATAGTATCGCTTGTATTCTCGTTTGCTATAGATCCCATCTAAATTTAAAGCAAGCACTTTGCTTACTTCATGAGGCGCCATTTTTCGCTTAAGGTAGATGAAGTGCCTATTTTTGCTGCGCTCTAGCTTGTCGGCCAGTTTCTCATAGCTTTGTCCAAGCGCTTCAGCCAAGGCTTTAGCTTGGGCAACATTCAAGTTCAGATAACGAGGATCTGCATAAACCGTTTCAACCGGAGCGCTAACCGCCAAAGGCACACCATGGCGATCCATAATTACGCCACGATGAGCATCCAGCGTTTCAAAGCGAATAGTACGTGCATCACCCTGCTCTGCTAAAAATGCCTGCTCATAAACATGCAAGTCTATCGCACGATAAAAAAGTGCGAGACCACACAAAGCCAAAAAGCCCAGCAGAAACCAATACCGCCAGGCTAAATTGCTTTTAGAAATGTCTTTTGAGCGATTCACTAATCAGCACTCTTTTATTTATAGTTAGTAAATTAACTGGATTTTTTCAGTTTCTGGCACTTCCATACCCAAGCTTTCGCGCGCCACTGACTCAATTCTATTAGGCGAGCTCCATGCACTTTGTTCTAATAACAATTGCGCCCACTCGAGCTGAAGCTGATCATTTTTTTCTAGCAAAATTGCTTGCTCTGCAAATAGCTGCCGACTCAAGTGAGAAGAGTACACAACACCAATTGCTGACAAGACGATTATCAGTAACAACATGCCGGTCACCACAAAACCTTTAAAGGAAACCTGCCTTAACAAATGAAGCAAGCCATCTAGGGCCAAAGCCATTCGCTCCATCACCGTCATCTCTGAAGAGTTTTCCCGCACCGCCTCAACGCCGCGTTCACCGTGGCGAACTACCGACGTCAATCTAGACATTAACAACATAAGCCTATTCATCAGAAACTCTCTCCAACACTCGCATTACAGCGCTACGCGCCCGAACGTTATTTTCTATTTCTGCTTTACTCGGTTTAATCGCCTTTCCAACTAGCTTAAAGCCTCGAACAATATCTTTTTCAAAAACGGGCACCCCCGGCGGAGGCGCATCACCTTTTGCTTTTTCACGCATAAAGCGCTTAACAATACGATCTTCGAGTGAATGAAAGCTAATAACAACTAAACGGCCACCGACTGCTAAACTCTCACTTGCTTCGTCCAGCAATCGCTCTAAATCACTCAATTCATCATTAACTTTAATTCGAATAGCCTGAAACACCCTGGTCGCCGGGTGCTTATGTTTTTCCCAAGACGGGTTCGCGTCCTTCACTATTTTCGACAGTTTTGCAGTCGTATCAATTTCCTGACCCAGCAATGCCTCTTTGATACCTCTAGCTATTTTCCTAGCAAACTTTTCTTCGCCATAATCGAAAAATACCTGAACCATCTCTTTCTCATCGACCTCTTTGATCCACTGTGCGGCACTCACTCCGCGCGTGGTATCCATCCGCATATCTAGCGGACCATCATTCATAAAACTGAAGCCTCTCTCAGCATTATCAAGCTGCGGAGATGACACACCCAAATCCGCTAACACGCCCGAAACTTTCTCTTGCCCACAAACTCTCAAATGCTCACGAATATCTGCGAAGGAGCCGTGCACAATCGAAAATCGCTCTTCATCAACAAATCGACTCTGTGCCGCAGATATTGCTTCCAAATCTTTGTCAATAGCGATCAACGAGCCATCTTTATCCAAAGCTTCTAGTATTTTTGAGCTATGCCCACCACGACCAAAGGTTGCATCAACATAGGCACCTGAAGAATTCGTCACCAATAAGTCAACTGCTTCTTGTAATAGCACCGTCTCGTGCATATGTTGCTCACAACTCATACCAATGTGTCCAATTCAATCAACATATACATTACAGAGACAAATTCAGCATTTGCTCTGGAATATCATCATCCTGATCTGCTTCATCTAACCAATTAAACCAACTGTCTTCACTCCAAAGCTCAAACTTCTTTCCTTGACCCACCAACATCAACTTCTTCTCGAGATTTGCATACTCTCTAAGTGTTGGCGGCACAAGAATTCGCCCATTCCCATCCATTTCCAAAGGCGTCGCATAACCAATCAACAAACGCTGAGTGCGTCGCGCAATCTTGTTGAAACTTGGCAGGCTTTCAATTTGAGGCAATATCTCTTTCCATTGATCTTCTGGGTAGACGAGCAAGCAGCGCTCCTCAGTATGCGCAGTCACAACAATACGGCCATCACAAAAAGACGCCAACGATTCCCGAATCTTAGTCGGAATCGCCATGCGACCTTTAGCATCCATATTGATTGCGTGACTACCTAAAAACAAAATTACGCCTCGAAACCCACAAAAAACTGAAAAATACCCAAAATTAACCACTTTTTTCTACTTTTACCCACTATAGGAACTAGAACTCCACAAATCAAGCAAAATAGACGGGTAGCCAAAGGGAAAAATACTCAAAAAACACAATAACTTAGAGAGATATAGGCAAAATCGGAAGGCACAGAGAGACTCTTATCTTTTAACAACAAAAAGATAGCGTGAAAACTTAAGAAACCACTTTAAGAGTAAGATTTTTTTCTTATTAAAAGACAAGAAATGGGGATTTTTTTAACTAGGAAAAGTAAAGAGTTTGCCGATAAGCCGGGTTCTGTCGTGGACAATCATTCATCTAGACTAAACGTCACCATTTAGTTCAAGCAACCTACCCGAATTCAGCGCGAGCCACGCCAACGAATTCCTATTTGGTTTTGCTCCGAGAGGGGTTTACCATCGCCATGAACTGTTGCCAGTCATGCGGTGCGCTCTTACCGCACCTTTTCACCCTTACCGTTCCTAGCCAAGGCTAGAACTTAGGCGGTTCACTTTCTGCTGCACTTTCCGTAGGCTTTCGCCCCCCAGGGGTTACCTGGCACTCTGCTCTGTGGAGCCCGGACTTTCCTCTCCTCATGCTGAAAACTCAGCTAAGCAGCGATTGCCTGGCAAACTCAGGAATAACAGTATTACGGAAATACAGATAATTCAAGAAAAGAATAGATAAATATAACTAATCTCGAACCGTAGCAATGCGAACATTACTAATACTCGTTAGATCAGAGATATAGCCACTGCCGATTGACGCTTCCTGCCCCTCGCGATCCGGAGGAGCAATTGTGGCTACAAAGTCTACCTGCCTCTCAACGATATAACGAATCGAGCCCAGGTTTTGCTCCAAGACAGTTACAGTTTGCTCTATACGACTTAACTCGTAGCTAGTATTGTCTTCTTGATCACTATCGGAATCGAAAACAATGCTATCAAACTCATCATCTCGAACAAGGAAAACAGCATCTTCAAAAGACGAAGGCGGAAGCTCATCCACATAACTCACATCAGCGGAGGTATCAGCTCCAACTAGAGAGTCTTGAATAGTGAGATTACTTGCCCACGACTCAACCTCTTGAGTCAAAGCAAACTCAAGCACGTCAGTCACCTCATCTGGGTTAGCATCCTCAATTGTGATATCGGTCTGAAAAGGCAGCACTTCATAATCGTCATCAACCGTCAAGCCCGCGGCTGTAGGACCAGCTATATTAACAATATCTTCAGCCGAGTTTGCTGACACAGCCGAAACCGTCCCCATCGCTCCTTCTGAAAGCAACTCAAAAGCATGCACAGGAAAAGCCGTCGCCAAGCCCAAAAATGATACTGGGAGAAAAATATTTCGGAACAGTCTATCCATTATGACTCTACATCCGTTAGATAATTATTTGCTTATATTTTGCACGATTAAGAATACCTTCGCAATCTACTAAGCACATCGAATCACATCATTCCTTCAAAATTGCAAACCGGTCGTCGGTTTTACAATCACTTCTCTTTCAAACTTAAAGCCAGGTTGTATATTTCCTTTTTACTTCCGCCCACAACATCCGCCACGACAGCACTTGCCTTTTTTGGCGGCAGCTCTAGAAGCAAACGCGCTAGAAGCTTGAGCTTTTGCTCATCACTCACACTCAGAGGCTCTTCCTGTGAACCTTCAAGCACCAACACAAACTCTCCTCTAGTTTGATCTTCGTCAGCCTTCATCCAAGCCAGAACTTCAGACACCTCACCGTACTTAATCGTCTCATATCGCTTGGTTAGTTCTCGAGCCACACAAAGTTTTCGCCCTGCCAACGCGTCGGACATAGCCTCAAGCGTCACCAAAATCCGGTGAGGCGATTCATAAAATATAACTGTGCGCCGCTCAGCAAGATAAGATTGCAGCACCTCTTCTTTAGCCTTTTTCTTAGCAGGCAGAAAGCCTTCAAAGATAAACGTGTCACTTGCAACGCCGCTGGCGCATAAAGCAGCAATCAGTGCAGAAGGGCCTGGTATGGGCCTGACGAGAACCCCACTTTCTTTGGCTCTCAAAACTAATGTATACCCCGGATCAGAAATCAGCGGCGTACCGGCATCTGAAACGAGCGCCACCGACTGCCCCTCTTTGACCAAGCCAATGATATAAGCACTTTTCTCAGACTCATTGTGCTCGTGCAGGGATATCATTTTTGTAGCAATACCGTAGTGCTCCAAAAGCTTTCTTGTGTGCCGCGTATCCTCCGCAGCAACAACGTCAACAGCTTTCAAAACCTCAATTGCCCTCAAAGTAATATCTGACAAATTTCCTATTGGCGTCGCAACAATGTAAATGGCACTTTCCAAGAACACAACCTCACTATAAAATACGGAACATTCTACATTTAAGCATAGACCCCGCTATGAAAGCACTTCACTTTTCTATTATTGTCTGCCTGTCTGTCATTATATCTGCCTGTGGCACATCGCCTAAAGTAAACCAAAGCAAACTAACAAAGGTCGAATCTCCCGCTCCAAAACAACCGGAAGAGCTGATTTCACTAGCACTAAAGTCCACCTCCCCAAAACAACAATCCAAGCTATTTTTTCAAGCCGCACAATCTTATTGGGAAAATAACCTATACGCACAGAGCGATGCTGCACTAGGGTCAGTTCAAATAGAGCACCTCAATGAAGCTGACGCTCAAGACTATCTTTTAATGTCCTTAAAGTTAGCGACAAGCAATAAGAACAAAGCACGCATTGAGAAAATACTGCCGCTAATCCCGAACCTTGGTTTATCTGGCATGAATGTCGACCAGCAAATCGAGCTTTCGCACTTATTATCTCAAGCTTATGAAATCACAGATTTAACTATTGAAGCGGCGATCACCTTAATCGATCATCGCGGCCTAATTAATCCAGAGCATCACCAAGACACAGACGAGCAAATCTGGCACCTACTCCGCTCAACTGAAA
>NZ_LWFZ01000828.1:0-1193 GCF_001635225.1 Oleiphilus sp. HI0086 | reverse complement strand
CGTCGAGGTTTTTTCTGCCGTAGCGCTTAAAGAAGTAGTCTACGATGGTTTCATAACTGCTGATGAAATAATCTGTTTTTCTAAACTTAAGCCAGAAGTCATAGCCTAAGGCGATAAATTCAGATAGATCTAAACTGTCCATACCTTGTTGAAATTCAGACATGGGTTTATTTTCAATCGCTTCCCATAGCTCCATTGCAGAGTCGCGCAATTGCTCATCGCTTACTGAGCCTTCTAGAAACTTCTTGCTTTCGTCCAGGATAAAGTCGAGGCTGTCGATAATAAAACTTTTTACGCTCTCCTCTACTCCGGAGCCAATTTTTGGCGCAGCTTTGCTGACTACATTTCTTCCCATCTTGAGCATTGAGGACACGCCCGGAATGTTCTTGCTGATTAGGTTGCTTTCATAAATATAGCGAAGGATAGCTTGGTAAAGAATGCCTGATATTAATTCGGCATATATCGGTAGCTCAATTACTTTGTCTATGCCTTTGTTTCGCTGCTCCTTTAGCTCTAAAGCTTTGTCTATGAATTCTTCAAAGTCTTTTTTGCTGATGATTTGGTTCAGTAAGGTTTCTTGATGTTTTTTTGATGTAAATAGAGTGTCGGCTGCCTCACCCGCAACTTCGGCGATGGCACCTGGAATACTTGAGCTAACGACGTTTTCGTATATAACTTGTTTGATTTGTTTAGCGCTGACAAACTTATTTAGATGGATTTCTCCTACAGCTTTCAGTAAAAACTCAGTCTCTGAATCGCATAGCTCAATAAAACGATCGGAGTTAAAGCACTCAAGTTCGTGCTTTAAATGTAGCTCTAATAGCTGTTTTGAGAGTGAGGGGAGCTCACTTTTATCATTTGCTGTGTCGTGCTTGGTTTTGTTTGCTTGGCGCTTAGTCATAATAGACTCCTGTAATATAGCTTACAGTTGTACCCTTAATGTCTAGAGGCGTCAAATCAAAAGTCTATTTTTGCTGTTGATGTGTCGTAATTAAATTGTCTAGTATGGACGTTTACCACTTAGAGTACTGATCTTCGACAAAACCATATTGAGATTCAATCTCGTAGCGTTTGCCTTCAGCGGTGATTAAGTGCCCCATAAACTTGCCGAATATTTGTTTGAAGTTTGTGGCCATGAAACCGGCATTGAGGTGTTCCTTATGCATTCCTTCAGGCACAAAGCTTAGATCAAG
>NZ_LWFZ01000827.1:0-5132 GCF_001635225.1 Oleiphilus sp. HI0086 | reverse complement strand
GGCCGCTTTGTCCCGGTCAACTGTGGGGCTATTCCTAGTGAGCTGGTAGAGAGTGAATTCTTTGGCCACAAAAAAGGTAGCTTTAGTGGAGCAATCGAAGATAAATCCGGGCTATTTCGGGCAGCTGACGGCGGCACTCTATTTTTAGATGAAGTCGCCGACCTACCTCTTGAAATGCAGGTGAAGCTCTTACGTGCAATTCAGGAAAAGCGAATCCGGCCTGTTGGTGAACAGGAAGAGGTTCAAGTTAACGTCCGAATTCTTAGCGCCACCCATAAAGACCTGGCCAAACTCGTTGAAGATGGCAGCTTCAGGCAAGATTTGTTTTATCGAATTAATGTCATCAAACTCGATGTACCCTCGCTCAGGGAACGCAAAGAAGACGTTTCCTTACTCGCAGACTATTTCCTGGAAAAGATAGCCCGGGACTGTGGCGTCACAGACGCAAAGCTCTCCAATGCAGCACTTGAGAGCCTGTCAGAGTATAGCTTTCCAGGAAATGTACGAGAACTGGAAAATATCATCGAAAGAGCATTCACACTGTGTGAAGACAATATCATTGAACTTGGAGATCTGGACTTAAGCGCCGATTCAGCCGAAACGGGGCCAGATATCCAAAGCCCTTCTAATACTCAAGCGCCACCACAAACGACACACCGGATAGCGCAAGTACTGGGTAGCCGGGAACAAAACTCTGGCGCAGCTAAAGCAGGGATATCAGCGAGGCCTCCAGAACAGTCACTGGAAGACTATTTGGAAGAAATCGAACGGTATGAAATTGAACAAGCCCTAGCCGCCACAAAATGGAACCGGACGGCGGCTGCAAAAATGCTGGGAATTAGTTTTAGAGCCCTGCGCTATCGGCTGAAGAAGCTTGAGCTAGATTAGCTTCAAACTCTTATCAAAGGGTTATACGGTTCACTCGGTATAGGCGTCGATTCACCACTAACAATAGCGCTGAGTAAGGCAACCGAAGCGGGTGCGAGCACCAAGCCATTGCGATAGTGGCCGGCATTGATATAAAGGTTGTCAAACTCCTTCATTTGGCCAATATAGGGAATGCCATCTGGTGAGCCTGGGCGTAGACCCGACCAATGCGCACTGATAGGGCAGGAGGCCAAGCCCGGGAAGAGGTCTATCGCCATATCTGCCAATTCCTCTTTTGCTTGTTCCGTTGTGCGCTTATCAAAGCCGACGTCTTCCAGAGTGCTACCTGCCAGTACCTTTCCGTCTCTACGTGGAATCACATACTTACCATTGTTCATCACAACCCGGTTGACCAGGCCAATAGGCGCATCAAAAATTAGCATTTGCCCTTTAACCGGCTTAACCTCAATACCATCACTTTTCGCGACACTGCGACTCCAGGCGCCACTACAAATGACGACGGCATCAGCTCTATGCTCATCACCATTATGCAGCTTAACGCCATCGAGTTTGTCTTTATTCGTCAGAAACGATGAGACTTCAGCGCCCTCATGAATAGTTACTAAGGGGTTACGCTGCAAAGAGGTATACAAAGCCTGCAGTAAACGAGGGTTACGGATACTGGAAACTTGAGACATCCACAAACCATCTTTAACACCTTCACGCAAAGCAGGCTCAAGCTCATAGATTTTCTCAGCATCTACTGTTTCCATCCATTTATGATGCTCTTCAGACCACTTAAGTGCGGCTTCCCTATCCTCGACCTGAAGCATTAACAAGCCATGGCGAGTCAATTCCGGGTCAATATCACTCTCGGCCTCTAAAGACTGTGCGAGATTCGGGTAGTAGGACTGAGACCAGCTTGCCAAAGCCGTGACTGGCTCAGAGTAACGCCAAGGGTATAAGGGAGATACGATTCCACCTCCGGCCCAACTGGCCTCAGTACCGCAAGCACTTTTATCAAGCAGCACGACTTCAATGCCCTTTAACGCCAATTCTCTGGCTTGCATCATACCGATTGCACCGGCGCCAACGATGATTACTTTCAAGTTTCTCATTTCCTTTAGCAAGATGTTTTCGACTTGCATTTTATATCAATCGCCAAGAGAATACTCTTTCCAAGGGATGATCTTTATCAAGGAGTGATGAAAATGCCCCCTTCTGTTATGCACCGATGCAATAAGTACCATCAAGAACAAAAATCCAGGCAAAGTGGAATTACACTTGTCGAGCTACTCACCTGTTTGGCCATTGTTTCTATCTTGACCTTTGTCGTTATTCCTTCCTTCAATGACATTTTCCAAAATGCCCGTTCGGACAGCAATATCAACCACTTGAGCCAATTCATTCGACATGCAAAAAGAGAAGCGCTCGCCAGACAAACACGCATTACCTTATGCCCATCCTCTTCAGGCCTACAGTGCGAACAAGGTTGGCAAGCTGGCGCAATGATATTCATTGACGAAGACAAGGACCAGAAACGTGATGAGAGTGAACTATTACTCCAGCTCAAAACCCCTTTTATCCCTTCTGGAACAATAAGCTTTAACAACCCGACAAACAGAGTTGTTTTTTCCCGCCTTGGTTTTCCCCTTGGTAGTGCCGGAAGTTACATCTATTGCCCAGAAAACAATGACGAGAAATATGCGCGTGCCCTAATCATTAATTTCCAGGGTCGCTTAAGAATAGGGCGCGACAGTAACAGCGATGATATTGTTGAAGCGAGCGGAGGAAAGAATGTTAGCTGTGGTTAATTCCATTGCCCTTCTCTACGGCCATCAGAATATAACTCCAACCTCTCATCCGAACGAGTTTCAATGATCGGCTCAGCGACCAATGCATAACAAGCCCCTTCGTCACAATCACTTAGGCCAGAGTCAATGTAGAGATTGAAGTAGCCGTGATCCGATTCTAACTCGTCTTCATCATATGAAAGCAATTCCGATAAGCTTTGCGGGTAGCGCTGAAAGCTCATTGCATAACGCTCCAATTCAGTCTGCAAACGCAATAAAGAGGCCTTCCCCTCAGTCAAGCGGCTCCGCTGTTGGTAGGACTCGTATGAAGGTAAGGCCAGTGAAAATAGAATGGAAACAATTGCCAAACTTACAAGCAACTCTATTAATGTAAAGGCTCTAGAACGATTCATCGTTGCCACCATGATAAGCGCCTTATACCTTCGGCTAACTCAACGCCCAAGAGTTTAGACTCCTCTCCATAAAGGCTTTTGTTATCGATAGCGAGAAGAGATAACAAGGCTGAATCAGATATCAGGTGGTCTATACGCTGCCTCGGGAAGCCTTCTTCATCAAGCAACAAATTTCCGGCTAATACTCGTGTCTGTTTTTTGTCCGCCAAGATATCGGTAATTTCTTCCCCGCTAAAAGCATGATATAGCTTCAAGGTATTCAAACCGGATTCTGAGCAATCATTGCAGTCTCGACGAAACGCGTTCAAGACAATTATCTCTCCCAAGTCGACTATTGCCGAGGTAAATACTTCGTTCTTGGGAAGAGTGCGAACCCATCCTCTATTTTTAACCCCGCTTGAGCTTAACTGAAATTCACTTACTCTCTGCCTGGAAAAGTCATCTATCAGACCATAAACTGAGGAGCCAGCCGAAAAGAATAACCAAACCTTTCCCTCAGAACCTCTTTTGAGTAAAGGTTTGTGAGAAATTGCACCTCTGCCTGCAAATAGTTTAGCTAGCTGAGGGGTCATATAGCGTTCTCGATGAGAGGAATACTTACCCGCTCTTGAAGAGGTGGCTGTATCCAGGGATCTAGTAAAGGTAAGAGAATACAAGCTGCCACTTTCCTGAACTCTAGATGCCTCAATCGTTCCGAAATACAAGAGATCAGTTAGGCCGTCTTGATCAATATCTGCTGCCGAAATCCCAGCTATATGACCACTCTTTACCTCAGGTCGAAATTGACGAAGCCAGACTTCTTTATCTAATGTCATTGTCTGCAAGTCATAAAAAAATAAGCCGGGCCGCAGTGTTCCTTGCCCTGCCCCAAAAGCCAAATACCAAAGAGGATCCCCACCAAAAGCATCGGGAAGAGTCAGGGCGGTAGGCTTGCTTGTACACGGCCCCATTGAAGTGTGTTTAAATTCAGCCAATAAAGAAGGTGTTTGTGCAGGGTCCGTAATATCGAATAATAGACACCTATTACTATGCTCACGACTCTGGCTACTATTGGTTCCCATACCCACCAGCAACAAAGTCCCCCAAGCTTGTGGATGTGCCTTTGAACGTTCATCAAATATTTTTGCATCAAAGGTATAGTAAGTGACATCAAGTAAGCTAGATCCACTTGCTTTCAGAGACTCAGATTCAGACTTAGTCAGATATTCAAGCTTGAGAGTTTGGTCCTCGTGTATATAAGCCCATAACTCCCCTGCGGATGTCTGCCCTCCCTCGGCATTATCTTTATCAATGGCATGCAGTTCACCCTCCCCTGAAATGACATAGGCCATCGTTCTACGAGTCTGATACTGCGTTTTAAATTTTTTATAGCCAAGCGGGTCAATCGACGAAAAGGCGCGTGCGGGCTCGGAAACAACAATAGCGGGGCTCAACACCGCAACAGTCGATATCGGTTCACTTGCATAACACGCCATACTAGAAAGCAAGGAAAAACTAAACAAACACAAAACAAATGCAATCTTCATCCTTTTTTTCATCACGACACCTCGAAACGAAAGTCGCCAACAAGATGAACAGGGCCTTGGTTCTGACCAATTCCTGGCTTGCTAATACAGTGCAGCTGTAGGTATAAATAGCGCTGATCTGCGCTCCTTTGCACGATATGCTGACTATAAGAGTCGTACTGAAGCAAGTTATTCCCGGAATATTCCGGACGCAATCTGCTCTGAGTGATATAAACGTCTATCTCCATCTGTGAACTTGAAAACGATAAAATTCGCGTCAACGATTCATTATCTTCTTCGGCAATTACTTCGAGGTTCAGCAAGTCATCGATTAACTTGAAGCCTTCTGAGTATGACTTTTTGAGCTCAACATGACTATCTCGTCTAGAATCAATAAAGCTTTTTATTTGCTTCGCAGCTTGAAGCTGAAACTGATTTAGTTCATGACTGCTTTGTTGAAACGCCACTCTGGAAGACTGAGATTTAAAGCTTAGGTAACTGCTTTGCATCATCGTTGTTGAGAGTATTGTGAGGATCGCCAGCAACATTAATGA
>NZ_LWFZ01000826.1:0-1039 GCF_001635225.1 Oleiphilus sp. HI0086 | reverse complement strand
CGAGCTTTGTGCTGCCATTGCTTGAAAAACTTAATGTTCCCTACAACTATCGCGGCAAGCGCATACGAGCATTAATTATTACCCCGACTCGTGAGCTGACTGAGCAAATTGAAGCCAATATTACGCAATACGGGAAGTACCTCAACCTAAAGTCAATGGCTATGTACGGTGGTATCGCTGCAGAGCCTCAGAAAAAGAGACTCATTGAAGGTGTTGATATTCTGGTCGCGACGCCAGGACGTTTACTTGAAATGGTCTATGACCGTGCAGTTCATTTTGACGAACTAGAAGTCCTGATCTTAGACGAAGCCGATAGAATGCTAAACATGGGTTTTATTGATGAGATCAATAAAATCATTGATCGCCTTCCGAGCGAGCGTCAAAGCTTGTTGTTTTCTGCAACCCTAACCGATGACGTACGCTTCCTCGCTAAGACGGTTAAAGACGAAGCCTTGGAAATCGCCATTTCGCCCGAGGCAACTGCCGCGACCACCATTGACCAGTGGTTGATTACGGTCGATAAAGATAAAAAGTCTGCGCTATTGAGTCATCTCATTATTGAGAATCAGTGGGATCAGGCGCTAATTTTTATTGAGAAAAAACATGGCGCTGCGAAACTTGCCGCTCAGTTAGGCAAACGAGGTATTCACGCAGAAGCAATTCACGGTGACCGTAGCCAAGCAATGCGAGCTAAAATACTGAATGATTTCAAATCTGGCGAAATTAAGTTCTTGGTGGCTACCGGAGTCGCTGCACGCGGAATTGATATTGGTAAGTTAAGCCGAGTGGTTAACTATGACCTGCCCTTTAAGCCTGAGGAATACATTCATAGAATTGGACGAACAGGCCGAGCAGGTGCCATTGGCGAAGCGATCTCATTTGTCTCAATGGGAGATTTTAAGAATCTTTGTGCAATAGAGAGCCGGCTAGGTCATATTATTGAGCGAAAAGAAATTGAAGGCTTCCCTGTGAGAAAAGTCGTGCCCGTATCTATTTTAAATTACGTACCGAAGAATAAGCGACCAGCGAATAAAAAGAC